>NZ_JBKOTX010000154.1:0-13518 GCF_047086965.1 Roseovarius halophilus (ex Wu et al. 2025)
GCGCTGGCCCGCGCGGGGGCGCGGCAGTTCTTCGTGGCCATCGCCGAGGAAGGCGCGGCCCTGCGCCAGGCCCTTGGCCCCGACCCGGTCATCCATGTCTTCTCGGGCCACATGCCGGGGGATGCCGACATGATCGGCGATACCGGGCTCACGCCGCTGCTCAACTCGCTCGACCAGATGATCCGTCACGTGGAGGCGCTGCCGGGGCACCCCTTCGGCATCCAGCTGGACACGGGCATGAACCGGCTGGGGATCGAGCCGTCGGAATGGTCCGCGGTGCGCGAGATCGCGCTGTCGCAGGATCCCGCGCTGATCATGAGCCACCTCGCCTGCGCCGACGCGCCCGACCACCCGATGAACGCGCGCCAGCTGGCCACCTTCCGCGAGATGACGGACGGGCTGGCCGCGCCGCGCAGCCTTGCCAATACCGGCGGGGTCCTGATGGGGCCGGATTATGATTTCGACCTGTCCCGGCCCGGTATCGGCCTTTACGGCGGGCTGCCGTATGTCGAGGCGCGCCCGGTGGTCACGCTCGACGTGCCCGTGATCCAGTGCCGTGACATCGCCGCGGGGGAAACGGTGGGCTACGGCAACGATTTCACCGCCGACAGCCCGCGGCGCATCGCGACCATTTCCGCGGGCTACGCCGACGGGCTGCACAGGATCATGGGGCCGCATGCGCACGCCTTTGCCGAGGACGTGAAATGCCCGGTTGCCGGGCGCATCTCGATGGACCTGATCGGGGTGGACGTCACCGGGCTGGGCCATGATCCGACGAGCCTCGAACTGTTGGGCCGGCACCAGTCCATCGACACGCTGGCCGACAATGCCGGCACGATCGGGTACGAGATCCTTACCGCGCTCGGGCCGCGCTACACGCGGCGCTATACAGGCGGATGAGCTGGCCGGCGCATCTTCTTGCCGGGGTCGGGCGGCCCGTGATCACGGCGCTGGCGATGATGGGGCGCATTGCGCTGTTCGCGCTGGCGACCGTGTCGCACCTGTTCCGCCCCCCCTTCTACGCGCGCGAATTCGGCCACGCGCTTGTCCAGATCGGCTGGCTGTCGCTGCCGGTGGTGGGCATGACGGCGCTGTTCACCGGTGGCGCGCTGGCGCTGCAGATCTATGCCGGCGGGTCGCGCTTCAACGCCGAAACCGTCGTGCCATCGATCGTGGCGATCGGCCTCACGCGGGAGCTGGGGCCGGTGCTGGGCGGGCTGATGGTGGCGGCGCGCGTGGCGTCCTCCATCGCCGCCGAGATCGGCACGATGAAGGTGACCGAACAGATCGACGCGCTCGTGACGCTGTCCACCAACCCGATGAAATACCTCACCCTGCCCCGAGTGCTGGCCGCCACGCTGGCCGTGCCGCTGCTGGTGGGCGTGGGCGACGTGATCGGGATCATGGGCGGGTTCCTCGTCGGCGTGGGCCGGCTGGAATTTTCCGGCGCGACCTATCTGCACAACACGATCGACTTCCTCGAAGTGTGGGATGTCGCCTCGGGGATGATCAAGGGCGCGGCCTTCGGCTTCATCGTGGCGCTGATGGGCTGCTTCTACGGGATGAACTCCGGCCGCGGCGCGCAGGGCGTGGGTCGCGCCACCAAGGCCGCGGTCGTTGCCGCCTCGGTGCTGATCCTTGCCGCCAACTACCTTCTGACGGAGCTATTCTTCTCGGCATGATCGAACTCAGCGACGTCCACAAGGCCTTCGGCACCAACCGCGTCCTGCGCGGGATCAACCTGCGGATCGAGTCGGGCACCTCCACGGTGATCATCGGCGGGTCGGGCACGGGCAAGTCCGTGGCGTTGAAATGCATCCTCGGGCTGGTCCGGCCCGATTCCGGGATGATCACGCTGGACGGCAAGGACGTGACCAAGGGCGACCGCGACGCCTTTCTTGCCCGGTTCGGAATGCTTTTTCAGGGCGGGGCGCTGTTCGACTCGCTGCCGGTCTGGCAGAATGTGGCCTTCCGCCTGCTGCGCGGATCCTTGAAACGGCCCAAGGCCGAGGCGCGCGAGGTCGCCATCGAGAAGCTGCGCCGGGTCGGGCTGAAACCCGAACAGGCCGACCTGTTCCCGGCCGAACTGTCGGGCGGGATGCAGAAACGCGTCGGGCTGGCCCGGGCCATCTGCGCGGATCCCGAGATCATCTTCTTCGACGAACCGACCACGGGGCTCGATCCGATCATGTCCGGTGTCATCAACGACCTGATCCGCGAAATCGTGACCGAGATGGGCGCCACGGCCATGACCATCACCCATGACATGACATCGGTCCGTGCCATCGCCGACAACGTGGCGATGCTGCATGACGGGATCATCCAGTGGACGGGCCCTGTCGGGCGGATGGACGATTCGGGCGATCCCTACCTCGACCAGTTCATCCATGGCCGCGCCGAGGGGCCGATAGAGGCGGTGCGCTAGCCCCGACCGACCGCGCGGGCGTGCCCGGTCGGACGGATCGGCGCCGGGCCGCCGGGACCCTTTCCAGTCGCACGAGCGGCACGCGCCCGGGCGTGTCACGCCTCCGCGTCGCGATCGGCCTCGGCCTGTTCCGCGGCCCATGTCCCAGCGGCCTCGACCGCCACCGGTGAGGCCGTCGGCACAACGCCCAGATAGCTTTCGGTTTCCTCGGCCGGGGCGGCGTCACGTTGCGTCATGCGATACATCGCGTAGACCGCGATGGCGCCGAACGTCCCCCCGAGCACCAGCCAGAACGCGAAGGGGCCGAGCCCTTCCATCGCCCAGCCCGTTACCAGCGGCCCGGCAATGGCCCCCAGGCCGAACGTGAACACCAGCCCGCCGGAGGCCGCCGGCAAATCCTCGGGCGGCAGGAAATCGTTGGTATAGGCCAGGAACAGCGCATAGAGCGGCGTGGTCATGCCCCCGGCAAAGAACGCCGACGCCATGATCATCCACAGCAGGCCGCCGCCGCTGAACCAGCCCAGCGCGCAGAACCCGGCCCCGACCATGGCGGCGCCGAAAATCAGCTTGCGGCGGTCCATCCGGTCGGACAGCCAGCCGATGGGATATTGCAGCACCAGCGCCCCGGCGAACAGCATCGCCACGAAAACCGAGATCTGCGTCGCCGTCAGCCCGACCTGCGTGCCGAAAACCGCCCCCATGCCGGATTGCGTCGCGTAGACGCTGCCCAGCAGGAAAATTCCGACCGTTCCCAGCGGCGATCCCTTGAAAAGCTGCCGCAGGGACATGGGCCGCGCGACATCGGCCGCGGGAACGGGTGTCACCGTCAGAAGGATCGGCGCGAAGGAGATCGACACGAGGATCGAGGCACCGATGAAAAGGACGGACGTGCCCGCGTCGCCCAGCGTGAGCAGGCCCTGCGCCCCGATGATCCCGAGGGTCTGGGCGATCATGTAGGCCGACAGTACCTTGCCGCGCGTTTCGTTTGTCGAGGCATCGTTCAGCCAGCTTTCCGCGGCCACGTAGATGCCCGACATGCAGAACCCGATGATCAGGCGCAGCACGGTCCACGACCACGGGTCCGCCAGCAGCGGCAGCGCGATGAGCCCCGCGGACATGAAACTGCCCAGTGCCGCGAAGACGCGCACATGGCCAACCCGGCGGATCATGTCCGGCGACAGGCGCGCCCCCGACAGGAAGCCGATGAAATAGCCCGATGTCACGATGGCCAGCTCGGCCGAGGAAAAGCCCTCGATCCCGCCGCGCAGACCGATCAGGGTGAAATGCATGCCGTTGCCCAGCATGATGAACACGATCCCGAGAAGGAGGGCCCAGACACCCGAGAAGACCTGCCGCATGATCCGTCCCTCCGCGATCCCGTGGCCCGTTGCCAGCTTGTAGCGTGGTTCATTCCGCCGGTTTGTCAATGGCGGCGTGCCCGCGGCCCCGCCCTGCCCCGGACATGCCGGGATTTTGAATTCTGCGATGTGCACCCGCCAACGGCGGCGCGCTCCCGCGACCGGGGGTCTACGCTGTCAGCTCATGCACCCGGGGGGCGCGGCTCAGCGCGGTCCAGGCGTCCCACTGTGACAGGAAAACCCGCCCGGTGAGCGCGTCCAGCAGATGGGACCGCTTGAGCCGGTCCATGACCGGGCCTTTCACCTCGCTCAGGTGCAGATCGATCCCGTGGTCGGCCAGCCGGGTGTTGAGCGCCTCGAGCGTTTCGAGCGCCGAGAGGTCGATCTCGTTGACCGCCGAACACATCAGAACCACGTGGCGCACCGCGTCGTCGCCGGACAGCCGTTCGAGAATGTAATCCTCCATGAAGCGGGCATTGGCGAACCACAGGCTTTCGTCGATCCGCAGGATCAGGACTTCGGGATCGGTCAGGACCTCGTGCCGGCGGATATTGCGGAAATGCTGGGTGTCGGGCACTTGGCCGACTTCGGCCACGTGCGGGCGCGAACTGCGCCAGAGGTGCAGCGCAACCGACAGCACGACGCCCGCCGACACCCCGGCCTCCACGCCGATGCCGAGCGTGAGGAGGATGGTCGCGGCGACCGCGGCGAAATCGGGCCGGGAATAGGCCCATGCATGGCGCAGGATGGCGAAATCAACGAGGCTCAGCACGGCCACGATGATCGTCGCGGCAAGGGTGGCCGTGGGCAGGAAGTAGATCAGGGGTGTCAGGGCAAGCGCGGCGATGGCCAGCCCGATCGCCGTGAAGGCACCGGCCGCCGGGGTTTCCGCGCCCGCGTCGAAATTGACGACCGAACGCGCGAACCCGCCCGTCACCGGATAGCCGCCGGTGAAGGCCGCCCCGATATTGGCCGCGCCGAGCCCGATGAGTTCCTGATCCGGGTCGATGCGCTGACGCTTCTTGGCGGCGAGCGTCTGCGCCACCGAGATCGATTCCACGAAGCCGATGATCGAAATCAGAAGCGCCGGCAGCGCGAGGGCGGATATCAGCTCGACGTCGAGCGCCGGCATCGTGAGCGGCGGCAGGCTCTGGGGCACGGCGCCCACGATGGCCACCCCGCTTTGGTCCAGGCGCAGGCCCGCCACGAGGCCGGTCGTGACGACCACGGCCAGGACCGGGCCGGCCTTGGTTGCGACACCGGCCATGCCCGCCGACAGGCCAAGGCGCATCAGCAGCGGCTTCATGCCCGTGCGCACCCAGAACAGGAACGCGGTGGCCGCCGCACCGATCGCAAGGGTGACCGGATCAATCTCGCCGGCGTGGCGGACCAGCGATATCAGGACCTCCGGCAGGGTGTGGCCCTCGGCGGGCACGCCCAGAATGTGCTTGAGCTGGCTGGTCGCGATCAGGATCCCGCTTGCCGTGATGAACCCGGCAATCACCGGGTGGCTGAGGAAATTGGCAACGAAACCCAGCCGGAAGACCCCCAGCAGCAGCAACATGCCGCCCGACAGCAGCGCCAGCGTCAGCGCCGCGGCCGCGTAGCCCACCCCGAGATCCGCCGCCTGCCCGATCGCGGTCGCCGTCATGAGCGAGACCACGGCCACCGGTCCCACGGCCAGCGCGCGACTGGTGCCGAAAACGGCATAGAGCAGGATCGGCACGATCGAGGCATAGAGCCCGGCCTCGGGCGGCAGGCCGGCCAGAAGGGCATAGGCCAGCGACTGCGGGATCAGCATGATCGTGACGATCACGGCCGCGACCAGGTCGGCCGTCAGCGCGGCCCGGGTATAGTCGCGACCCCAATCGAGGATCGGAAGATAACGGCGCATCGCGCGATGCATGGGCAGGGTCTCCTTGGCGGGGCGGCCGGCGCCGGGGGCGCCGGCCGTCGGGGTGAGGCATCTTATTCGGCCGGGACCGGGTCGAGTTTTTCAGGCTTGGCAAGCCATTCCTTGCCGCGCAGCATGGCCTGCCAGTAGATCGGCGGCAACAGCCGCTCCTTGAGCCACCACGCGCTGCGCGTGGCTTTGGTGCCGTCGAGCAGGAATTTGGGGAAACTGGGCTTCAGCGTGCCGCCATAGCCGAACTCGGCGAGAACGATCTTGCCGCGCTCCACGGTCAGCGGGCAGGAGCCATAGCCGTCATACTGGGCGTGGGGCGCGCGGCCGTCGATATCGGCCACGAGGTTGTCGGCCACGACGGGCGCCTGCTTGCGCGCCGCGGCCGCCGTTTTGGCGTTGGGCGCGTTCATCACGTCGCCAAGGCTCCAGATATTGTCGAAGCTCTTGTGGCGCAGCGTCGCCTGGTCGACATCCACCCACCCGGCCGCATCGGCCAGCGGCGAGACACGGATGAAATCCGGCGCCGTTTGCGGTGGCACGGCGTGGAGCATGTCGAACTCCATCTCGACGCGGTCGGGCACCTCGCCGGGCTTGCCGACCTCGAAGGTGGCGGTCCCGGCCGCGCCGTCCACCGCCACGAGGTTGTGGAAGAAATCGAGCGAGATGCCGTATTTCGCGACATATTCCTCCAGCGCCGGCACGTACTCCTTGACGCCGAAGAGCACGCCCCCGGCATTGCAGAAATGGATGTCCATGTCTGACAGCTTCCCGGCACGCGCCCATGCGTCGGCCGAAAGATACATCGCCTTTTGCGGTGCGCCGGCGCACTTGATCGGCATCGGCGGCTGGGTGAACAGCGCGCGGCCGCGTTTCATGTTCTGCACCAGGTCCCACGTGTAGGGCGCCAGATCGTAGCGGTAGTTCGACGTCACGCCGTTGCGGCCCAGAGTCTCCACCAGCCCCTCGACCCTGTCCCAGTCGAGCTTGAGCCCCGGGCAGACGACCAGCCTGTCGTACTTGATCACCCGGCAACCATCGAGGATGACCGCGTCGTTCGTCGGCTCGAAGGCCGCGACGGCGGTCTTGATCCAGCGCACACCGCGCGGGATAAGGCTGCCCATGGTCTTGGCCGTGTCCTCGGGCTCGAACACGCCGCCGCCGACCATCGTCCAGCCGGGCTGGTAGTAATGCACGTCGGCCGGATCTATGATCGCGATCCCGAGATCGCGCTTGCGCGCCTTGAGGCTTGCCGCGACCGCGATCCCCGCGGCGCCGCCGCCCACGACGACCACGTCGAAATGCGCATCGGCCGCGTCGGTTGGGGTCCTGCCGCCATTGGCGATCCGGCGGGCAACGCCGCTCATGTCATAGCCGGCGGCCTGCGTCGCCCCGAGGATGTCGGAAACCGGCCTGTCGTCGGCGGCATCGAGCGACCACAGCGTGACCGAGCGCGTGCCCGTCCGGCAATAGGCCAGCGCCGGCCCCGGCAGTTCGCCGAGGGCCGCGCCGAAGGCGTGGGCCGTCTCGTCGGTCACCACGCCCGGTGTCACCGGCAGGTAACGGAAGGCGAGGCCTTCTTGCCGCGCGGCTTTCTCCATTTCCTCGTGCGAGGGCTGGTCCGCGCCTTCGCCGTCGGGACGGTTGCAGATGATCGAGCGGTAGCCGAGGCGCTTGAGCTCGGGGATATCGGCGAGCTGGAGCTGGGGGCTGACCGACAATGTTTCTGTAATCTTGCGATCTTCCATTGGAAAACCTCCTTTTCAGGGCGTGTGTCAGGCCGGTGTCAGAGGATCATCAGGCGGATGGCGTAGGCCACCACCGCGAGGACCGAGACCGAGGCCAGCCAGAGGACGGCGAACCAGCCGAGACGTTTGAGAGTGGTGCGTCGCATCAGTGATACCCCGCGTCCGGATCGACCTTGCCGCGGAACACCCAGTAGGCGTAGGCGGTGTAAGCGAGGATCATCGGCACCAGGATCACCGTACCGACCAGCGCAAAAGCGAGGCTGCTATCAGGGGCCGCGGCCTCGTCTATGGTCAGCGCGGGCGGCACCATCATCGGGTAGAAGCTGATGCCGATGCCGATGAAGCTGATCACGAAAAGGGCCAAGCTGGCGAGGAAGGGGCCGTGGTCACTGCGCGAGGCCAACCCCCGAAAGAGGTACATGGCGGCGAAGAACAGCATCACCGGCACCAGCGCTGAATAGAGCGCTGCCGGAAAACTGAACCAACGGTCGAAATAGACCGGGTCCTGGAACGGCGTGAGCAGGCTCACCAGTCCGATCAGGGCGAGTGTGGCAGCGCCGAGCGGCCACGCCAGCCGGCGCATCCGGTCCTGCAGCCGGCCTTCGGTCTTCATCACCAGCCACGTGGCCCCCAGAAGCGCGTACCCCACGACCAGCGCCACCCCGGTCAACAGCGAGAACGGCGTCAGCCAGTCCCACCAACCGCCCGAATAGGCGCGGTCCGTGACCGCGATGCCCTGTACCAGCGCGCCCAGCGCGATCCCCTGGCACAGCGCCGCGACGGTCGAGCCGCCGATGAAGGCCCAGTCCCAGACCTTGCGCCAGCGTTCCGTGCGCCAGCGATACTCGAAGGCAACGCCGCGAAAGACCAGCGCCAGCAGCATCAGCACGATCGGCATGTAAAGCGCGGGCATCACGATGGCGTAGGCCAGCGGAAAGACGGCGAACAGCCCGCCGCCGCCCATAACCAGCCAGGTTTCGTTGCCGTCCCAGACGGGCGCCACCGAGTTCATCATGATGTCCCGGTCGCGCTTGGTCCGCGCGACGGGAAACAGGATCCCGACGCCGAGGTCGAACCCGTCGAGGATGACATAGGTCAGCACGGCAAAGGCGATGATGCCCGCCCAGATGGTTGCAAGATCGAACATGGCTAATCTCCTTTATTCACCCGGGATGGCATCCGGATCGAGCTGCGGTGCCGGGGTGACGCCGGCGCTGCGCAGCGGACCTTGCGAGGCCGGGTCTTCCGGTGTTTTCCCGGGGGCCTTGTTCATCAGGCGCAGAATGTAGAAGGTGCCCGCGCCGAAGACGAAGAAGTAGACACCGATGAACACCAGCAGCGAGGTCGCCACGGCCGGGGCCTCGACCGGCGAGAGCGAGTCGGACGTGCGCATCAGCCCGTAAACCGTGAAGGGCTGCCGACCGACCTCGGTGGTGATCCAGCCCGCCAGCACCGCGACGAAGCCCGACGGCCCCATGGCCACGGCGGCGCGCTGCAGCCAGCGGCCTTCGTACAGGGTGCCTTTCCAGCGGCGCCACAGCCCCCAGAGCCCGAGCCCCAGCATGGCAAAGCCCAGCGCGACCATCACGCGGAACGACCAGAAGACGATGCCCACGGGCGGCTCCTCGTCATCCGGGATCGTGTCGAGCCCGGCCAGCGGCGCGTTGAGGTCGTGCTTGAGGATGAACGACGACAGCTTGGGAATTTCCAGCGCGTGGTCGATGGTCTTTTCCTCGGCATTCGGGACCCCGAAAAGGATGAGCGGCGCGCCCTCGGGGTGGCTGTCGTAATGCCCTTCCATCGCCATGACCTTGGCGGGCTGGTGTTCAAGCGTATTGATCCCGTGCATGTCGCCGGCGAGGATCTGCAGCGGCGTGACGACCACCGCCATCCACATCGCCATGGAGAACATCGTGCGCGTGGCCGGCGTGGCGCGGCCCCGCAGCATCTGCCACGCCGCGGCCCCGGCCACGACAAAGGCCGTCGTCAGGTAGGCGGCCAGCACCATGTGCGTCAGCCGGTAGGGGAAGGACGGGTTGAAGACGATCGCCCACCAGTCCTCGGGGATGAATTGGCCCTCGGCGTTCATCGAGAAGCCCGCGGGCGTCTGCATCCAGCTGTTGACCGACAGGATCCATGTCGCCGAGATCAACGTGCCTGCCGCCACCAGCGCTGTGGCGAACATGTGCAGCTTCTCGCCCACCTTCTCGCGCCCGAAGAGCATGATCCCGAGGAAACCGGCTTCGAGGAAAAATGCCGTCAGCACCTCGTAGGCCATCAACGGGCCGATCACCGGGCCGGCCCGGTCGGAGAAGACGGACCAGTTCGTGCCGAACTGGTAGCTCATCACGATGCCCGACACGACGCCCATGCCGAAGGCGACCGCGAAGATCTTCTTCCAGTACTCGAATAGCTCGAAATACCGCTTTTCGCGGGTGCGCAGCCACAGGGCATTCAGCACGGCCAGATAGCTGGCCAAGCCGATCGAGAAGGCCGGGAAGATGATGTGAAACGAAACGGTGAACGCGAACTGGAACCGCGCCAGCGTTTCGGCCGTGAGTCCGTCAAGCATAACGAAACCTTTCCATCGGTTTTTCGTATTGCAAATATGGAATGTGTCCGGCGTCATGCCATGGAGGTCGGGGCGGCAGGTCGCCGCAACGTCGCGCTCCCCTGCCCCGTCTCACCCTGCCGCCGGAAACCCCGCCCCCGCGCCACCACGGCACGGGGGCGGTCCGCGTGTCAGCGGGGCTCGAAGTAATCGAGCGGGATCTTCAGGTAGGCGCGCCCGTTGTCCTCGGGGTCCGGCTTGCGCCCGCCGCGGATATTGATCTGCAGCGCCGCGAGCATCAGCCGGGGCAACGGCAGCGTGGCGTCCCGGGCATCACGCACCTGCCGGTACTCGGCCTCGGACGGGGCGTCCTTGAGGTGTATGTTGGCGGCCTTGTGATCGGCCACGGTGGCCATGCAGGCCGCCGCGCGGCCCTTGGGCGCGTAATCGTGTCCGACATAGAGGCGCGTCGCATCCGGCAGCGCGAGGATGGCCTGAATGCTGTCATAAAGCTCCTTGGAGCTTCCGCCAGGGAAGTCCGCGCGGCTGGTGCCGCTGTCGGGCATCATGAAGGTGTCGTGCACGAAAGCCGCGTCGCCGGCGACATAGGTGATCGAGGCCAGCGTGTGCCCGGGCGAGAACATCACCCGCACCGGGATCTCGCCAACGCGGAATTCCTCACCATCGGCGAAAAGCCGGTCCCACTGGCGCCCGTCGGTCGGGAAATCCTCGGGCAGGTTGTAGATATCCTTCCACAGCTTCTGTACCTTGACGACGTGCTCGCCGATGGCCGTGGGGGCGCCGAGCTGTTCCTTCAGCCACGGCGCGGCCGAGAAGTGGTCGGCATGGGGGTGCGTGTCGAGTATCCAGACAATCTCGATCCCGGCGTCCCGCACGTAGTCAAGTATTTCCTGCGCGCTGTGGGTCAGGGTCGCGCCGGCCTGCGGATCGTAGTTGAGAACCGGATCCACGATCGCGCCCTTCATGGTCGCCGGGTCGTGGAAGACGTATTGCCAACTCCCGGTCGGCTCGTCCCAGAATGATTTCACGGTCGGGGTGGTCATGGCGTATCGCTCCTTCGGAAAGCAGGGAATGAGTTTCAACAGGGTGCCCGGCGGGCCCGGCATGATGCCCGGCCCGCCGATGCAACGATCAGAGCTGGCGGGTGGAGAAGTACCAGTCGACCGTGTCGTAGCCCTCTTCCGGGCGCGCCTCGGCGGCGTCGGCCGTGGCGGGCGGCGGAACGATCACGGGATCGCCCGGCGTCCAGTTCTCGGGCATGGCACAGGTGTTCTCCGCGGCCGTCTGCAGCGCCATCAGAAGCCGGTGAATCTCGTCGACCGAGCGGCCGGCATTCATCGGGTAATAGACCATCGCGCGCAGCACGCCCTCGGGGTCGATGAGGAACGTCGCCCGCACCGCGGCCGTGTCCGACGCGCCGGGCTGGATCATGCCATAGGCATGCGCCACCTTCATGTTCAGGTCGGCGATGATCGGGAAGGTGATCTGGACGCCGAACTTTTCCTTGATGTTGCGCATCCACGCGATGTGCGCGTAGTGGCTGTCGATCGACAGGCCCAGCAATTCGGCGCCAAGCGCCTCGAAATCCTGCTGGCGCTTGGCAAAGGCCATGAACTCGGTCGTGCAGACCGGCGTGAAATCCGCCGGGTGCGAAAACAGGATCAACCATTTGCCCTTGTAATCTTCCAGCGTCCGCCGCCCGTCCGTGGTCGGCGCGTCGAAGGCCGGGGCGGGTTCGTTGAGGCGGGGAAACGACTGTGCGGTGTCTTCGCTCATCTCTCGATCTCCTTCGTGATCTGCTGGGCAAGAGATACGCGCTGCCTGCTTATTGTTGAAATGAATACTCTGAATGATATTTATAGGATTAACCTTTTAATGGGGTCGTCATGGTGACATTACGCCAGCTCCGCTTTCTCGTCGCGCTCGTGGACGAGGGTCATTTTTCCCGCGCGGCGGAGGTCTGCCACGTGTCGCAACCAACGCTCAGCAGCGGGCTGAAGGAGCTTGAAGACATGCTGGGCGTTCAACTGGCCGAGCGCACCAAGAGGTCTGTCCTGATCACGCCCATCGGCGAAGAAATCGCCCGGCGAGCCCGCGGCATGCTGACGGCCGCCGTGGATATCGAACAGCTCGCCTCGGAGAGCCGAACGCCCTATGCCGGGGATATCCGTCTCGGCGCGATCCCGACGATCGCCCCCTACCTGATGCCCAAGGCCCTGCCGGCCATCCACCGGGCATTCCCGGATCTGCGCGTCTTCCTGCGCGAGGAACTGACCGAGTCGCTCCTCGAGGGGCTGGCCACCGGGCGCCTCGACGCGGCGCTGATCGCCAAACCCTTCGAAATCGGATCGCTTGAAACAGTCGACCTGTTCGAGGACGGGTATCTTCTGGCGGCGCCGCCGGGCTATGCCAAGACGCCAGTCACCGAGATGACGGGCGCGGACCTCGAAGGATCACGGCTGATGCTGCTGGAAAAGGGACATTGCCTGCAACGTCACGCGCTGTCGGCCTTTCCGGATCGGGACATCCAGCAGGATGACAGTTTCTCGGCCACGAGCCTGCCTACCCTGATCTCAATGGTCGCCGAAGGCCTCGGGATCACCCTGTTGCCGCGACTGGCGGTCGAGGCGGGCATCGCTGCGCAGCACGACGTGGACCTGTTCCCGCTGCTGGATGCCTGCCCGCGACAGGTGGTTCTCGCGTGGCGACCCACATCGGCACGGGCCGAGTTTTTCAACCGGCTGGGCGATCTGCTCGGCGAAAGCCGGACCCTGCTGCATCTGCCACGTGACACAAAGGCGTCATGACCCGCGAAGCCATGCGAAACGCGCTTTTTTTCACTATATAGCAATGCCTTGCCTGGCACAGCTCACCCGGGGAAACGCCGCGTTTCAGCCAAGTCGCCATAATGCTGCACCCGCCGGAGCCGGGTCCGTTTACTCGACCGCGACCGCGGCAAGACGCGCATGGGCGGCCTCGGCGGCGGCCAGCGCCCCTTCGAGGAAGCCGCCATCCTCGGGCGCCGTTTCCGTCCCGGCGAAGATCAGGCGGCCCGCCGGGGGCAGCGCGCGATAGGCCGGGTGGCCCGCGGGCGGGATGCGGTCGGCATCGGTCGCCGTGGCCGGATCGCGGCTCCAGTCCTTGAGGAAGGTATCATCGGGCGTGCCGGCCCCCGGCCCGAAAAGCCGCGCAAGCTGCGCCAGCGCCGCCTTTTGAAAGCCCGGTTCCCGCGCCGCACCGGGATGGGCGAAGCCGAAAAGCGCTCCCGTCACCGCGTCGGCGGGCGAGGCATCGTGAATCTCGGCCAGCGGCCCGCGGTGCGAGATCGCGTCGCCGTTCAGACCCTGATCGCGCCAGAAGGGCGCGGAATACGTCGCCACCAGCTTGGCATGCCCTGCCATCCATGTCGGCACATCCGGGACAGCGGCCCCAAGCCCCGCGGCAAGGCGCGGCGGCAGCGCCAGCACGACACGCGCGGCGCGCAAGGTGCCCCCGCCGGTCGTGACGGTCAC
>NZ_JBKOTX010000155.1:0-13447 GCF_047086965.1 Roseovarius halophilus (ex Wu et al. 2025)
CGGGCCGGTGGGCAGGGCCGCCGGGTCGCCCAGCACCTCGGCCGCCCGGCCCTGGCGCAGCACCCGGCCCTGTTCGAGCACGACGACACTGGTGGCCAGCCGCCCGACCTCGGAGGCGGCATGGCTGACATAGAGGATCGGCACTTCGACCTCGTCCCGCAACCGTTCGAAATAGGGCAGGATTTCCGCCTTGCGCGCCTCGTCCAGGGCGGCCAGGGGTTCATCGGCCAGGATCAGCTGCGGCGCAGCCAGCAAGGCCCGGCCGATGGCCACACGTTGCTTTTCACCGCCCGACAGGGCACCGGGGCGGCGGTCCAGCAGGGGGCCGATGCCCAGCATTTCCACGACGCGGCCCATGTCCTCGGGCCGCGCATCCCGGGGCGCGAACCGGGCGCCATAGGCCAGGTTGCGCTGTACGGTCATATGCGGAAACAGCCGCCCCTCCTGGAAAATATAGCCGACCCGCCGGCGCGCGGGCGGCACGAACAGGCCCCGGTCGGTATCCACAAGCACCCGGTCGCCCAGCGCGATGCGCCCGGACTGCGGCCGCGACAGCCCCGCCACGGCGTCGACGATACTGGTCTTGCCCGCCCCCGACCGGCCGAACAGAACGGTCAGCCCGGCGGGGGCCTCGAACCCCACATCGAGCGTGAAATCCGCCAGGGCCTGTTTCAGCGAAACCTCAAGCATCGCGTCCCCCGACACGCGCCGCAACCCGCCGCGACACCCATTCCGACAGCGCCAGCGCCAGCGCGGCCAGAGTGATCGAGAACAGGGCCAGACGCACCGCCCGGGCGCCGCCGCCCGGGGTTTCCAGCGCCAGGTCGATGGCCAGCGGGATGGTCTGGGTCTGGCCGGGGATGTTCGAAACGAAGGTGATCGTGGCGCCGAACTCGCCCATGCCCTTGGCAAAGGCCAGCACGGTGCCCGCGACGATGCCCGGCACGATCAACGGCAGCGTCACGGTCAGAAAGACCCAAGGCCGCCTGGCCCCCAGCGTGGCCGCCGCCTGTTCCAGCTTCGGGTCCACCGCCTCGATCGAGAGGCGCACCGCCCGCACCAGAAAGGGAAACGCCATCACCCCCGAGGCCAGCGCCGCCCCGGTCCAGCGAAAGGCGAAGGTCACGCCGAAGGCCCGGTCCAGCAGCGCGCCGATGGGCCCCTGGGTTCCGAAGGCCAGCAGCAGCAGATAGCCCGTGACCACCGGCGGCATGATCAGCGGCAGGTGCACCGCGATATTGAGCAGTTCGCGCCCCGGAAAGCGCCAGCGGGCCAGCGCATAGGCCACGAACACGCCCGGCGGCAGGATGGCCAGGGTGGCCCAGGTCGCCACCCGCAGCGAGAGGCGCACCGCCTCCCATTCCGCCGGGGTCAGCCAGTCAGTCATGCGTCGGGGCCAGTACGGTGAAACCCTCGGCCTCGAAGATCGACCGAGCCTGGGCGCCACGCAGATAGGCCAGAAACGCGGCACTCAGCGGGCTGTCGCTGCGCGCCAGGGCCGCGGCGGGATAGACGACCGGCGGATGGCTGCCCTTGGGGAAGGTGCCGACGACCGAAACGTCCGGTTCGGCCCGCGCATCGGTCGCATAGACGATGCCATAGGGCGCCTCGCCCAGCGCCACCAGCGCCAGCGCCGCGCGCACATTGTTTGCCTGCGCGACCTGCGGCGCCACCGCCTCCCACTGGCCCAGCGCGGTCAATGCCGCCTTGCCGTAGAGACCGGCCGGGACCGCCTCGACCAGGGCCATGGCCAGCCGCCCCTCACCCAGCCGCGCGGGCAGGTCCATGTCGGGGCCGATTTCGACGGGGGCAGCGTCCTCCTGCGCCGCGATCAGGACAATGGCATTCGACAGCAGGTCGACCCGCGTGTCCGGCGCCAGCAGGCCGTCGACCGCCAGCGCGTCCATCCATTCGGAATTGGCCGAGACAAAGACATCCGCCGGCGCGCCCTGCCGGATCTGGCGGGCCAGGGCCGAGGACCCCGCCAGCGCAACGGTGACCTCGTGCCCGGTCGCGGCCTCGAACCCCGCCTCGACCTCGGCCATGGCGTTGGTCAGGCTGGAGGCGGCGAAGACGGTGATTTCCTCCGCGGTGGCCGCGGCGGGGGCCGCAAGAGCAAGGGCAAGCGCGCCCGCGCTGGCCAGGGGCGGACAGGTCATCGGGTTCCCTCCGTGGGGCTGTGGTCGCCAAAGCGTGTCGCAAGGCCACGAACGATAGGTCAAGCCTGATTCCCCTCCCCCGGCCCGGTCTCGGATCGGCAGGCCATCTGCCGCTGCGTTTCGCTAGTGCACAACCGAGCCGCCCGAAAGCACGGCGGTCACGCGGCCCACAACCGGGATCAGCAGCAAACCGACCGTCAGTCCGATCAGCCCGTCCACCCCGGCCATGACCGCCCAGTTGGCAAAGCCGCCGTCAGAGACCGCCGCCGCCACGGTGTGGATCGTGTCATAGGCCAGGTGCCAGCCCAGATCATGCGTGCCATGGACAAGGATGGACCCGCCGACCCAGAGCATGGCCACCGTGCCCACGATCGAGAGCAGCTTCATGACATGGGGCATCCCCTTGACCAGACCCCGGCCCAGGCCCCGGCTCAGCCCGGTGCGGCCTTCGGAGGCCAGCGCCAGGCCGATGTCGTCCATCTTCACGATCAGCGCGACCGATCCGTAGACCGCGGCGGTGATGGCGATGGCCACGACCGCCAGCGTCGCGGCCTCCAGCCAGAAGGTCCCCTCGGGGATCGCGGCCAGCGAAATCGTCATGATTTCGGCCGACAGGATGAAATCCGTCTTGATGGCGCCCCGGACGCGCTTTTCCTCCAGGTGGACGGGGTCGCCCACGTCGAGGTCGGTCTCGACCTGGGCATCGGTGTGCGGAAACAGCCAGTGGTGGACCTTCTCTGCCCCCTCGAAACACAGGTAGAAGCCGCCCAGCATCAGCAGCGGCGTGATCAGCCAGGGCGCGACGGCATTGAGCGCAAGCGCCACGGGCAGCAGGATCACCAGCTTGTTGAAGAAACTCGCCCGCGCGATCTTCCAGATGACGGGCAACTCGCGCTTGGGGTCCAGGCCCTGCACGTATTTCGGTGTCACCGCCGCGTCGTCGATCACCACACCGGCGGTCTTGGAGCCGGCCTTGGCCGCCATGCCCGCCACATCGTCCACACTGCTGGCCGCCAGCCGCGCGATCGCGGCGACATCGTCCAGAAGGGCCAAAAGTCCACTCATCAGGCATTCCCCGGTGTTGTCCCCGACACTCTCACCTGTCCGGAGTGCGGCTGCAAGGTCGGCTTGGCAGCTTTCACGCGCATGCGGCCCTCCCGACGGACCGATTCTCCACCACCTCCAACCTTGCAGGGCGGGATGCGCAGTTAGCGGAAACGCTCGGACAGCCGCGGCCCCGGCGTTAGCGCAAACTTCGGCCGAGCCGGACGTGTTATCGCTAACCTTCTGGCAAAGCGCCATTTTCACGATTGGTATACAACTGAACACCACGTACAAACCGCCTCGACATTTCCCCGAGGAGCCCCCCATGACCGTCACCATCGGCATAAACGGATTCGGCCGCATCGGCCGCTGCACCCTGGCCCATATCGCAGAGGCCGCCCGTAACGACGTGCAGGTCGTCAAGCTAAACGCCACCGGCCCCATCGAGACCAACGCCCACCTGCTGCGCTATGACAGCGTGCACGGGCGGTTCGGCGGGCCGGTCGATGTGATCGACGGCAAGCTGGACCTGGGGCGCGGCGGCATCGCGGTCATGTCGACCTACGACCCGCAGGAACTGGACTGGGAGGGCTGCGATGTCGTCCTGGAGTGCACGGGGCAGTTCAACGACGGCCGCAAATCCGCCGTCCACCTTGAACGCGGCGCGGGCAAGGTGCTGATCTCGGCCCCGGCGGCCAACGTGGACCGGACCATCGTCTATGGCGTCAACCACCGCATGCTCGACATCGAGGACCGCATGGTCTCGAACGGGTCCTGCACCACCAACTGCCTGGCGCCGCTGGTCAAGGTGCTCAACGACGGGATCGGGATCGAGCGCGGGCTCATGACCACCATCCACAGCTACACCGGCGACCAGCCCACGCTGGACCGCCGGCACACGGATCTCTACCGCGCCCGCGCCGCGGCCATGGCGATGATCCCGACCTCGACCGGCGCCGCCAAGGCCCTCTCCGAGGTGCTGCCGGAGATGGCCGGCAAGCTCGACGGCACCGCCATGCGCGTGCCCACGCCCAATGTTTCCTGCGTCGATCTGACCTTCGAGGCCCGGCGGGACGTCACCGTCGAAGACGTCAACGGGATCGTCGCCGAAGCCTGCGCCGGGCACATCGGCATGGTCATGGCCTATGATCCCGAACCCAAGGTCTCGGTCGACTTCAACCACACGCCGCAAAGCAGCATCTTCGCGCCGGATCAGACCAAGGTCGTCGGCGGGCGCAGTGTCCGCGTGCTGGCATGGTATGACAACGAATGGGGCTTTTCGGCACGCATGGCCGACGTGGCCGGCCACATGGGGCGGCTGATCTGATCCGGCGGGCCACCCGCCAGCCCCTACAGGGCCACCGCCTGCCCCGCTTCCGCACTTTCCTGCGCGGCCAGGCCGATGCGCACGGCCGCCATGCCGTCGGCCAGGGTCACCTCGGGCGCACCTTCGCCGCGCAGCACCGCGTTGAAGCGCTGGTGCTGGTAGAATGTCGACCCGTTGTGATCCCCTGCCGCCAGAAGCTTGGGGTCCACCGGCACCTCGCTGACCACCGGGCCCTTGGGGGCGCGGGGGCTGATGATCAGTTGCGGCACCGGCGCATCACCCAGCGCCTTGGGCCAGAACCGGCCCGGCCCGGGCACCAGTGCCTCGATCTTGCCCTTGGGGCCGACGGCGCTGATCTCTTCCTGGTATTTCGACCCTTCGGCGAACATGCACAGTTCCAGCATGGCCCGCGCCCCGCCCTTGAAATCGAGGAGGACATAGCCGTTGTCCCAAACGTCCGGCACCCGGCCATTGTAGGTTTCATCCCGGTGGTTGAGGGTCTGGCCCGCGCTGGCCATGACGCGCACCGGCTCGTCGTCCAGGATCAGGCGCATCAGGTCGAAGAAATGACAGCACTTTTCCACCAGCGTGCCGCCGGTGTTGGTGTTGAAGCGGTTCCAGTTGCCGATCTTGGGCAGAAAGGGAAAGCGGTGTTCGCGGATCGTCAGCATGGAAATCCCGCCGGTCGCATGCTCGGCCTGTTGCAGCAGGGCCGCGATGGGCGGCATGTAGCGGTATTCCATGGCCACCCAGATCGGCGCGGGATAGCTGGTCGCGAGGTCCCCCAGGAAGGCCGCGTCGCCCGGATCGGTGAAAAGCGGCTTTTCGCAAAGCACCGGCAGCGGGCGCAGGTCGCGGATGCGGCGCAGCTGCGCGACGTGCAGGTTGTTGGGGCTGACGATCACCAGGGCCTCGACCTGGCTGTGCAGGATCAGCTCGTCCAGCGTGGCACAGACCTCGGCCGTGCCCGCCAGCGACGCGGCGCTGGCCGCAAGATCGGGCACCGGGTCATAGACCGCCGCCACGCGCCCCTCGGGCAGCAGACCGATGTTGTCAATGTGCTCGCGCCCCATCATGCCGCAGCCAATGATGCCATAGTTGATCATGCCTGTTATCCCTTGCCCAGCCTGCTGATGTAGATGACCTCGGACGGGTCGAACCACGTCCGGGAGAATTCGACGGCCTGCCCGCCCGGGTCGCGGCCGATGCGTTCGACGTAGCCCGCCAGTGCGCCCGCGGGCATCGGAAAGCGCGCCGCGCCCCAGTCGGGCACGGGCGCGAGGCTAACCTTGTCGGTCGCGCTCATGATGACCAGCCCCAGATGCTCGCGGTAGAAGAGATAGAGCGATTCCGAGACATCCGCCGGGCGTATATGCGTTGCACAGGCGCCGTCCAGCCAGATTTCCTCGAGCGCGGCGGGCCGGTCGTCGAGAAAACGCAGCCGCCGGAACCGCCACCCCTGATCCGAGGGGCCGAAGGCGGGCGCGGCGCCGGGTTTCGGGTGCCGCTCGACCGAGAGCAGCGCCGCCGTCGGCAGACCCCCGCCGCCGATCCGTTCCAGCCGCAGCATGGCATAGACCGAAGAAACCGTCGCCCGTGCCCGCACGTAGTTTCCCGACCCGTGAACGCGCTCGATCAGGCCCTTTTTTGACAAGACACCCAAGGCTTTGCGCAGCGTTCCGACAGCAATGCCCATGGCCTCGGCCATCTCGCGCTCGGGCGGCAGG
This sequence comes from Roseovarius halophilus (ex Wu et al. 2025), assembly GCF_047086965.1. NCBI lineage: Bacteria > Pseudomonadati > Pseudomonadota > Alphaproteobacteria > Rhodobacterales > Roseobacteraceae > Roseovarius > Roseovarius halophilus (ex Wu et al. 2025). Next base: position 6,258 of record NZ_JBKOTX010000155.1, read on the forward strand.
CGGGTGCCGTCGCCCAGCCGCCCCGCAGCGATGTCGCGGATCAGCATTTCGCTGATCTGAACGTATTTTGGCAGCGCCGCCGAGGGTCCACCTTCGGCGGGCTCCCCCGAACCGTCGCGGGCCATTCCCGTGTCCTCCCTGCCCCGTCGATCCCGGGGGCCGTGAAATTGATACACTATTGATGCATCAATCCCCGAGTGCTACGCAAGGGCAAATGCCCCGCCGAATCCGGGGCGAACAAGGAGGAAGGCCGAAATGACCGTCGTGCCCATCACGTCGCCCGACCTCGACGCGCCGGAGGTCAGCTGGTTCTCGGCGCTCTGCGGGGATGACTACCGTTACATGGGCGTGCCAGACAGCGCGCTGGCCCCCACCTGGGAACACTGCCGCAACATCACGCTGGAAGCCGAGAAACAGGGGTTCCGCAACATCCTGGCCCCCTCGTCCTACCAGGTCGGGCAGGACACGCTGTCCTTCGTGGCCGGGATGCTGCCCGAATTGGAGCGCATGAACATGCTGGCCGCGATCCGCTGCGGCGAGATGCATCCGATCATGCTGGCGCGCACCGTGGCTACGCTCGATCACATGGCCAAGGGCAAGCTGACGCTGAACATCATCTCGTCGGACTTTCCCGGCGAAACGGCCGAAAGCAACTATCGCTACCAGCGGTCGCGCGAGGTGGTCGAGATCCTCAAGCAGTGCTGGACCCGCGACGAGATCGACTACGAGGGCGAAATCTACAATTTCAAGGGCCTGCCCACGGACCCGGCCCGGCCCTATCAGCAGAACGGCGGCCCGCTTCTGTATTTCGGGGGCTATTCGCCGGCCGCGCTGGAACTGTGTGGCCAGCACTGCGACACCTACCTGATGTGGCCCGAGCCCAAGGAACAGATCGCCCAGCGCATGAAGGACGTGAACGCGGTGGCCGAACGCTATGGCCGGACGCTGGATTATGGCCTGCGCGTGCATGTCGTCGTCCGCGACACCGAGGCCGAGGCCCGCGACTACGCCGAAAGCCTTGTGTCGAAACTCGACGACGAATACGGGCAGCTGATCCGCGAACGCGCGCATGACTCCGGCTCGCTCGGGGTCAGCCACCAAGCCCGCGCCCGTGAACTGGCCGACAAATACGGCTATGTCGAGCGTCATCTCTGGACCGGCATCGGCCGGGCGCGTTCGGGCTGCGGCGCGGCCATCGTCGGCTCGGCCGACCAGGTGCTCAGCGAGATCGAGGACTACAAGAAAATGGGCATTCGCGCTTTCATTTTCTCGGGATACCCTCATATCGACGAATGTGAGCATTTCGGTCGGCTGGTCATGCCACACCTCGAGACAAGCTCGCTGCCCCAGGAATACGGGCGCGTGCCCCGCGAAACCCCAGACACCCCCCTTTCGGGAAAGAGCCGCAAATGATGGACCGTATCGAGCTGCAACCCGATCTGTCCCTGTCCCGCATCGTCTACGGCATGTGGCGGCTGGGCGACGACAGCGACACCAGACCCGCCCATGTGCAGGCCAAGATCGAGGCCTGCCTGGACCAGGGCATCACAACCATGGACCAGGCCGATATCTACGGCGGCTACATGGCCGAAGAGGTCCTGGGGGCGGGCCTGACACCCGCGCTCAAGGACCGGATCGAGGTCGTTACCAAGTGCGATATCGTCGCGCCCATGGGCCGCTATGCCGATGCATCGGTAAAACACTACGACACCAGCCGCGCGCATATCCTGGCCTCGGTCGACCATTCCCTGCGCCTGATGGGGCTGGACAAGATCGATCTGCTGCTGATCCACCGTCCCGATCCGCTGATGGACCATCACGAGACCGGCGCGGCCCTGGACGAGGTCGTGGCCAGCGGCAAGGTGCGCGCCGTGGGCGTGTCGAACTTCAAGCTGCACGACTGGACGCTGCTGCAATCGGCCATGACGACAAAACTGGTCACCAACCAGATCGAGCTGAGCCTGGGCGCCCACCAGGCCTTCAGCAACGGCGACATGGCCTATCTGCATGAACGCGCCATCCCGCCCATGGCCTGGTCGCCGCTGGGCGGCGGCGCCCTGATGACGGCCGATGACGCGCTGGGCCGCGCCATGGACCGGGTCGCCACCGCGCAGGACGTGGACCGCGCCGCCGTGGCCGTGGCCTGGCTGCTGGCGCATCCCGCGCGCATCATGCCGGTCATGGGCACGAACAATATCAGTCGCATCAAGCGCTTCTCGGACGCGCTTGACGTGGACATGACACGCGAGACCTGGTTCGAACTTTACACCGCAGCACTCGGCGACGAGGTGCCGTGACATGGATGGCAATTGGGAACATGACATGAACGGTTTCGCCCCGGACGAGAACCCGTGCGCCTACCGCGATGCCCTCGGCAGTTTCGCCACCGGCGTGACTGTGGTCACCGTGCCCAGCGCCGACGGGCCGGTGGGGATCACCGCCAACAGCTTTGCCAGCGTCTCGCTGGAGCCGCCGCTGGTGCTCTGGTCGCCGGCCAAGGCCTCCAAGCGGTTCGCCTATTTCCACCAGGCCCCGCATTTCGCGATCCATGTTCTGGACAATCACCAGCGCGCGGTCTGCGACGGCTTTACCCGGGACAAGCATGCCTTCGACGGGCTGGACTGGATCACAGGCGACAACGGCGTGCCGAATATCCACGGCTGCCTTGCGCGCTTTGAATGCACTCTGGACGCGGCGCATGATGCGGGCGACCATGTGATCATCGTGGGCCGCGTGAATCACGCGTTCTTCCGCGACGGCCAGCCACTTCTGTTCCAGGGGGGGCGCTTCGTCGGCACCGAGGGCTGACCTGACCCGTGGCGCGGGCCCCGGGGAGGGGGGCCGCGCCGCAGGGACCGGACCACAAGAATGTCCGGCCCGAAAAAAGGGGCCATCCCGGCCCCGACAACAGGGAGGAGGGACCGCCATGGCGGTTTTGTTAGGGGTGCTCTGGCCGCTCGAACGGCTCAACACCGGTATCCTGGCCCTGGGTCGGGTGATCGCGGTAATCGCGCTGGCCGTCATGGTCTGCCTGATCCTGGGACAGGTCTTCTTCCGCTACGCCCTGAACGAGGCGCCCAACTGGACCGAGGAAGGCGCGCGGTTCGGCATGATCTGGATGACCGGCCTGATGGCCCCGATCGCCTATCGCCAGGGCGGGTTCGTGGCCATCGACATGCTTGAACGCGCCCTGACCCGGACCCTGGCCACGCTGCTGGGGCTGGGGCTGCTGTTCATCGCGCTCTGGGTGCTGGTGATCGCCTGGGACAAGGGCCTGAACAATCACGTCGACAGCCTGTCGGGGCGGGGCTGCTCGTCCTCGCTGCGCTGGCCCTTCGCGATCGAGATTGGCAAATGTGGCAACAAGTTCGCCAACAGCTATCAATATGCCGGGCTCTGGGTCGGGGTGAACCTGTTGATCCTGGTCAATCTCGAGCTGATCCTGCGCGGCATCATCACGCTTCTGGGCGGCGAGGATCGGCTGAGCGATCTGAGCAGTGACAAGATGGCGGGGGCCGACTGATGCTGATCTGGTTCCTTCCGCTCTTCCTGATCCTGATCATGATCGGCCTGCCGGTGGCCTTCGCCCTGCTGGCCGCGCCCTTCGGCCTGCTGGTGGTCGACGACCAGGCGCGCCAGCTCTCGGTGCTCTACCGTAACCTTTACAACGGGATGGACAGTTTCCCGCTGATGGCGCTGCCCTTCTTCATGCTGGCCGGCGAAATCATGAACCGTGGCGGCATCACCATCCGCCTGGTGGAATTCTCGCAGGCGATCATGGGCCACCTGCGCGGCGGGCTGGCCCATGTGAACATCCTGTCCTCGATTCTCTTTGCCGGTCTGTCGGGCTCGGCCGTGGCCGATACCTCGGCGCTGGGCTCGACCCTCGTTCCGGCGATGGAAAAGAACGGCTATACCCGCAAGTTCGCCGCCGCCATCACCGCCGCCAGTTCCGTGATCGGGCCGATCATTCCTCCGTCGGGGATCATGATCATCTATGCCTATGTCATGGGCGAAAGCGTCGCCGCGCTGTTCCTGGCCGGGATCGTGCCGGGTGTGCTCGTGGGGGTCGGGCTGATGCTCGTGGTGCGGCTACTGGCCGACCGCTATGACCTGCCCAAGGCCGAACGCATCGTGCGCTCGGACCTGTCGATGAGCCCCACCGAACACTGGGTCAGCTTCGCGCTGCTGCGGATCAACATCGCCGGGCTGCTGATGGCGATCTACTCGGGCCTGTCGGTGCGGCTCGGGCTGGCCACGCTGGATGCCAACGGCGACAAGATCCATGCGGTCAACCTCTGGATCGTCTTCGCCGTCATGCTGGTCTTCGCGCACGGCCTCCTGATGTACTACCGCGGCAAGGTCGGCCATGACTTCCGCTTGGTCTGCAAGAAGGCCGTGGCCCCGCTTCAGACCCCGATCATCATCCTGGGCGGCATCCTCGTGGGGGTCATGACGCCGACCGAGGCCAGCGCCATCGCCGTCTTCTACGCCCTCGTCGTCAGCTTTTTCGTGCTGCGCTCGATGTCGATCCGCGACCTGATCGCGGTGCTGCAACGCTCGGCGCTGGCGACCTCGGCCGTGCTGCTTCTGGTGGGGGCGGCGGTGGCCTTCAAGACTGTCGTGTCGCTGTCATACGCGCCGCAGATATTGACGGACATCATCCTTGGCCTGAGTGAAAATCCATTAATACTTCTGTTTCTCATCAACATCCTGCTTTTCGTGGTGGGCATGTTCCTCGACGCGGGGCCGGCGATCATCATCCTGGGCCCGATCCTGGGGCCGATCTTCGTGGAACTGGGGGTGCACCCGGTCCATTTCGCCATCATCATGTCGATCAACCTGACCGTAGGGCTGGCCACGCCGCCCATGGGGCTCGTGCTTTTCGTGGCCTCGACGGTCAGTCGCGAAAAGGTCGAGACCATCGCCAAGGCAATCCTGCCCTTCCTGGCGGTGGAAATCGCGGTGATCTTCCTGATCACCTACATTCCACAAATTTCGATGACGGTTCCCTATCTCACGGGCTTCCTCGGATGCCCGCCCGAGATCGGCTACATGGCTTGCATAAGCCCAGAGCCACAGATCAACTGACACGACCAGCAAAACGGGAGGAAAACCAAATGCTGAAACATCTCGTCACCGCCGCCATGATCACGGCGGCCTCGATCGCGGCCCTGCCGGCCGCCGCGCAGGATGAGACGATCACCCTGCGGGCCACCGCCAATTCCAACGAGAACGACGAGGACTATGACGGCCTCATCGTCTTCAAGGACTATGTCGAGGCCGCCTCGAACGGCGCCATCGAGGTCGAGCTCTTCATCGGCACGCAGCTGTGTTCGACCGGGGCGGAATGCCTTGAGGGCGTCTCCGAAGGGTCCATCGACATCTACATCTCGACCTCTGGCGGCGCGGCGGGGATCTTCCCTTATGTGCAGGTGCTCGACCTGCCCTACCTCATGGCCAACGACCGCGTGGCCGAGCGCGTGCTGCGCTCGGATTTCGTGCGCACCATGCGTGACATGGCGCTGGAAGATTCCGGCGACACCATCCGCCTGATGACCATCGGCAACACCGGCGGCTGGCGCAACTTCGCCAACACCCAGCGCCGCATCCAGACGCCCGAGGACATGGAAGGCCTGAAGATCCGCACGGTGGTCGCCGACCTGCCGCAGGAACTGGTCAAGGCCCTGGGCGCCTCGCCCACGCCGATCCCCTGGCCCGAGCTGTTCACCAGCTTCCAGACCGGCGTTGTCGACGGCTCCAAGAACGGCATCACCGACATCATGGGCATGAAGTTCCCAGATGCGGGGCTGCAATACCTCACCCTCGACGGCCACGCCTACATGGGTGCGCTGTGGTGGATGAACAACGAGACGTTCATGGACATGGACGAGACCAACCGCCGCGTCGTGATGGATGGCTTCTACGCCCTGCAGCAGGCGACCTTCGCTTCGCCCAAGCGCAAGTCGATCGAGGCCTACAACGCCTTTGTCGAGGGCGGCGGTGATCTCTACGTGCCCACGCCGGAGGAAAAGGCCATGTTCGCCGAGGCCGCCGCGCCGGTGCAGGACTGGTTCCGCGAGAACGTCGATGGCGGTGACCGGATCCTCGATTCCATGCTGGAAGCCGTGGACGAGGCCGAGGCCGAACTGGCCGAAGTCTACGACGAAAACCTCGAGTAGGACCCGTCAGGTTTCGCGAAAGGGCCGCCCCTGGGGCGGCCCTTTTTCGTTCGCGGGCGCGTCGCGGCCAACCACGACCCGGGTGGCCGACAGGCCAGAGGCCCGCCCCGGCCTATTCCGCCCTGTCGCGCAGCTTGCGATAGAGCCGCCGGTTCAGCGCGATGAACTCCGACATCGCCGATCCGACCCCGCCGGACTGGCGCCCCTTCAGGAACAGAAATCCCGAAAAGCCCCCCAGTGCCGCGCCCAGGGTGTCGATCATAAGGTCGGTCATGGTATCGTCCAGCCCGGACTTCTGCATGTTCATGCCGAAGACCTGGTCCATGGCGTATTCGAAGATCTCCCACAGTGCCCCGATGGACAGGGCCACCGCCGCCGAGAGCACCGCCAGCGCCCAGGGCGGTGCGGCGTAGCGGTCCCCCTCGAAGAGCATGAAGATCATCAGGAAGGCCATCGCCGCGATGGCCAGCGCCGAGAGGAAATGCAGCACCACGTCCCACCACCAGAACCGCTCGTAGAAATCCGCGACCTCGCCCAGAAAGAGCGTGGCGAAGAGGAAGATCGCGATGGCCGAGAGGATCGAGCCCGGCAGTTCCAGGCCAAAGAACCGCGCAAAGCGGGCCGGAGCGAGTGTCAGCACCAGGGTCGAGGCGGCCACGAAGACCGGCATCCACTGGCCGGTGGCCAGGCCGGTCAGGATCTCGACGATCAGGACGCCCTGGATCACCAGGACCAGCAGCGGGCCGCGCGGGCGCATCATGGGGCCTCCGAAACAGGTCTGACCTGCCCTATATAGGAGGCATGACAGGAACCGAACCCCTCAGACTGGGCAGTTACAACATCCGCGCCGGGCTGGGCAGCGATCTGCGGCGCGACCCGCTGCGCGTGCTGTCGGCCATCGCCGCGCTCAAGGCGGATATCGTCGCCCTGCAGGAGGCCGACCACCGGATGGGCCGCCGCCCCGCCGCCCTGCCCCTCGACGCGATCGAGGCGCAAACCGGGCTGCGC
>NZ_JBKOTX010000156.1:0-12930 GCF_047086965.1 Roseovarius halophilus (ex Wu et al. 2025)
CGCGATGAACGTCACCTCGTGGCCGATCGCGCGGGCGAACACATCGCCGATCCCGATCGAGGTCAACTGCATCCTTGCGGCATCAACCATGTTCGCGACCACGTGGAGACGGTGGCCTCGGTCACGCTTTCGCCGAGGGTGGGGACCATGACGTCGAGGCTGTCGCCACTGCCGGCGCCCTGTTCGGCGGCGGGGGCCGCGGCCGGTTCTGCCTTCTCCTGCGGTTTGGCGGGGGTGGCGGCTGCGCCCTCGGTGATGGTCGCCAGCAGCGCGTCGACCCCCACGGTTTCGCCCTCGGCCGCCACGATCTCGCCCAGCGTGCCGGCAGCGGGGGCGGGCACCTCGACCGTGACCTTGTCGGTTTCCAGTTCGCACAGCATCTCGTCGGCGGCGACGCTGTCGCCCGGCTGCTTGAACCATGTGGCCACGGTGGCCTCGGTGACGGATTCGCCGAGGGTGGGAACGCGGACTTCTGTCGTCATGTCGGTTACTTTCCTTTGATCGTCAGCGCGGCATCCACCAGCGCGTCTTGTTGTGCCTTGTGAGCGGAGGCCAGCCCGGTGGCGGGCGATGCGGCGGCCGGGCGGCCGGCATAGATGGGCCGCGTGTGCTTGGACTTGATGCGGGTGAGCACCCATTCGATGTTGGGTTCGATGAAGGACCACGCCCCCTGGTTCTTGGGTTCTTCCTGGCACCAGACGACATCGGCCTGCTTGAAGCGCTCCATTTCCTTGACCATCGAGATGGCGGGGAAGGGGTAATACTGTTCGATGCGCATCAGGTAGATGTCGTCGATCCCGCGCTTGTCGCGTTCCTCCAGCAGGTCGAAATAGACCTTGCCCGAGCAGAGCACGACGCGCCTGATCTCGCTGTCGGGCTTGAGCCGGGTTTCCGAGACGCCCTGTTGCGCGTCGTCCCAGAGCACGCGGTGGAAGCTGGAGCCGGTGGTGAACTCCTCGGCGCTGGAGATGCACAGCTTGTGCCGCAGGAGCGACTTGGGCGTCATCAGGATGAGCGGCTTTCGGAAGGTGCGGTGCAGCTGCCGGCGCAGGATGTGGAAGTAGTTGGCCGGCGTGGTGCAGTTGGCCACGATCCAGTTGTCCTGGCCGCACATGGTGAGGAACCGCTCCAGCCGGGCCGAGGAGTGCTCGGGGCCCTGTCCCTCGTAGCCGTGCGGCAGCAGGCAGACCAGGCCGCTCATGCGCAGCCACTTGGATTCACCCGAGCTGATGAACTGGTCGAACATGATCTGCGCGCCGTTGGCGAAATCGCCGAACTGCGCCTCCCAGAGGGTCAGCGCGTTAGGTTCGGCCAGCGTGTAGCCGTATTCGAACCCCAGCACCGCGTATTCCGAGAGCATCGAATCGATCGCCTCGTACTGGGCCTGGCCCGAGCGGATGTTGTTGAGCGGATAGTAGCGTTCCTCGGTCTCCTGGTTCACGAGGCCGGAATGGCGCTGGCTGAACGTGCCGCGGGTGCTGTCCTGCCCGGAGAGCCGCACGCGGTAACCCTCGGTGAGCAGACTGGCGAAAGCCATCGCTTCGGCGGTGGCCCAGTCGAAGCCTTCGCCCGTCTCGAACATCCTGGCCTTGGTTTCCAGCAGGCGCGATACCGTCTTGTGCAGGGTGAAGCCCTCGGGGGCGGTGGTCAGCGCGCGGCCAACCTCGGCCAGTGTCTCGGGTTTGATCGCGGTCTCGCCGCGCTGGTAGTCCTCGTCCTTGGTGTCGAGATGGGACCACTTGCCGTCCAGCCAGTCGGCCTTGTTGGGGCGGTATTCCTTGCCGGCCTCGAATTCGTCGGCCAGGTACGACTGAAAGGCGGCTTTCATGTCGTCCACCTCGCCCTCGGGGATGAGCCCGTCCTTGACGAGCCGTTCGGTGTACAGGCTCAGCGTGGTCTTCTGTTTCTTGATCTTCTTGTACATCAGGGGGTTGGTGAACATCGGTTCGTCCCCCTCGTTGTGGCCGAAGCGGCGATAGCAGATGATGTCGATGACCACGTCCTTGTGGAACTTCTGGCGAAATTCCGTGGCCACCTTGGCGGCGTGTACCACCGCCTCGGGATCGTCGCCGTTGACGTGGAAGATCGGCGCCTCGACCATCAGCGCGAGATCGGTCGGGTAGGGCGAGGAGCGCGAGAAGTGCGGCGCGGTGGTGAAGCCGATCTGGTTGTTCACCACGATGTGCATCGTGCCGCCGGTCTTGTGGCCCTTCAGGCCCGACAGGCCGAAGCATTCCGCCACGACCCCCTGCCCGGCAAAGGCCGCGTCGCCGTGCAGCAGCACCGGCATGACCTTGGTGCGGTCCGGGTCGTTCAACTGGTCCTGCTTGGCGCGGACCTTGCCGATGACGACCGGGTTCACGGCCTCCAGGTGGGAGGGGTTGGCGGTGAGCGACAGGTGCACGTTGTTGCCGTCGAATTCGCGATCCGAGCTGGCGCCGAGGTGGTATTTGACGTCGCCCGAGCCGTCCACGTCCTCGGGCTTGAAGCTGCCGCCCTGGAATTCGTGGAAGATCGCGCGGTAGGGCTTGCCCATCACGTTGGCCAGCACGCTGAGCCGGCCCCGGTGGGGCATCCCGATGACGATTTCCTTGACGCCGAGGCTGCCGCCCCGCTTGATCACCTGTTCCATCGCCGGAATGAGGCTTTCGCCGCCGTCGAGGCCGAAGCGCTTGGTGCCCATGTACTTGACATGCAGGTATTTCTCGAAGCCCTCGGCCTCGACCATCTTGTTGAGGATGGCCTTTCGGCCCTCGCGCGTGAACTTGACCTCCTTGCCGTAGCCCTCGATCCGCTCCTTGAGCCAGGTGGCCTGTTCGGGATCCGAGATGTGCATGTACTGCAGCGCGAAGGTGCCGCAATAGGTACGCCGGACCATGTCGACGATCTCGCGGATCGAGGCGACCTCGAGCCCCAGCACGTTGTCGAGGAAAATCGGCCGGTCCATGTCGGCCTCGGTGAAGCCGTAGGATTTCGGGTCGAGTTCGGGGCGTTCGCCGTGGTTGCGCAGGCCCAGCGGGTCAAGCTCGGCGATGAGGTGGCCGCGGATCCGGTAGGCACGGATCAGCATGAGCGCGCGCACCGAGTCGAGCACGGCGCGGCGGACCGCGTCCTCGGTGAGCTCGACGCCTTTCTCTGTGGCCTTTTCACGGATCTTTCGGCCGGCCTGCTTGGCCTCCTCTTCCACCGGGTACTGGCCCGTCAGGGCGCCGAACAGGTCGTCGGACGGTGTCGGCGGCCAGTCGGGGCGTTCCCACGAGGGCCCGGCGGCCTCTTTCTTGACGCTGACCTCGTCATCGCCGAGCTCGCGGAAGAATGCCTGCCACGCCTCGTCCACCGCCGCCGGATCATTGGCGTAGCGGGCATACATCTGTTCGAGATACTCGGCGTTCGCCCCCTGCATGAAGGAGGAAGCGTGGAACTGGTCGTTTGGGGATTGCTCGGTCATTGTCTTGTCTCCCGCAGGGGTGCGCGCCCTGTCACCTGAAAAAGGGGCGGGCCGCGGCCCGCCCGCGATCGTGTCAGCCCTTGATCGCTTTCATCATCGCCTCCCCAAGGCCAGCGGGGCTTTCGGATACGACGATGCCGGCACTGCGCATGGCCTCGATCTTGTCGTCGGCGCCACCCTTGCCGCCGGCGACGATGGCGCCCGCGTGGCCCATGCGGCGGCCCGGGGGCGCGGTGCGGCCCGCGATGAAGCCGGCGACGGGTTTCTTGCGGCCCTTCTTGGCCTCGTCCTTGAGGAACTGCGCGGCGTCCTCCTCGGCGGAGCCGCCGATTTCGCCGATCATGATGATGCTCTCGGTCTCGTCATCGGCCAGGAACCATTCCAGCGCGTCGATATGCTCGGTCCCCTTGATGGGGTCGCCGCCGATGCCCACGCAGGTGGACTGGCCGAGGCCCACGTCAGAGGTCTGCTTGACGGCCTCGTAGGTCAGCGTGCCCGAGCGCGAGACGACACCGCAGGAGCCGCGCTTGTGAATGTGGCCGGGCATGATGCCCATCTTGCAGGCGTCGGGCGTAATGATGCCCGGGCAGTTCGGCCCGATCAGGACCGAGCTGGAGCCTTCGAGCGCGCGCTTGACGCGCATCATGTCGAGCACCGGGATGCCCTCGGTGATGCACACGATCAGCGGCATGTCCGCGTCGATCGCCTCGAGGATCGAATCGGCCGCGAAGGGCGGCGGCACGTAGATGACACTGGCATTGGCGCCCGATCTGTCCATCGCCTCGTGCACGGAGTTGTACACGGGCAGGTCGAGATGCGTGGTGCCGCCCTTGCCGGGCGTGACGCCGCCGACCATTTTCGTGCCATAGGCGATGGCCTGTTCGGTGTGGAAGGTGCCCTGCGAGCCGGTGAGGCCCTGACAGATCACCTTGGTGTTTTCGTCTACGAGGACTGCCATTGTGGCATTCTCCTTTGGAAATTCTGGAAATGGCGCGCAGGGATTGCGCACCCTACGGCATCAGCCCTTGACCGCCTTGACGATCTTCTGCGCGGCATCGGCGAGGTCGTCGGCGGCGATCACGTCAACGTCGGAGTTGTTGAGGATCTCCTTGCCCTTCTCCACGTTCGTGCCTTCGAGCCGGACGACGAGCGGGACCGTCAGCCCCACCTCCTTGACGGCGGCGACCACGCCCTCGGCGATGACGTCGCAGCGCATGATGCCGCCGAAGATGTTGACGAGGATGCCCTTGACGTTGTCATCGGAGGTGATGATCTTGAACGCCTCGGCCACCTTTTCCTTGGTCGCACCGCCGCCCACGTCGAGGAAGTTGGCCGGTTCCGAGCCGTAGAGCTTGATGATGTCCATCGTGGCCATGGCAAGGCCCGCGCCGTTGACCATGCAGCCGATCTCGCCGTCGAGCGCGATGTAGTTGAGATCGTACTTGGAGGCTTCCAGTTCCTTGGAATCCTCTTCGGTCGTGTCGCGCAGTTCGCCGATGTCGGCGTGGCGGTAGATCGCGTTGGAGTCGAAACCCATCTTGGCGTCGAGGCACTTGAGATCGCCGTTGTCGGTCAGGATCAGCGGGTTGATTTCCAGCATCTCCATGTCCTTTTCGAGGAACATGCGGTAAAGCGTACCCATCAGCGTCACGCATTGCTTGATCTGCTTGCCCGACAGCCCCAGCATGAACGCGATGCGGCGGCCGTGGAACGGCTGGTAGCCGGTGGCCGGATCGACGCTGAAGCTGAGGATCTTGTCGGGGGTCTTCTCGGCGACCTCCTCGATGTCCATGCCGCCCTCGGTGGAGCAGACGAAGGACACGCGGCTGGTGCCGCGATCGACCAGAAGCGCGAGGTAGAATTCGCTGTCGATCCCCGAGCCGTCCTCGATGTAGATGCGGTTGACCTGCTTGCCGGCGGGGCCTGTCTGCTTGGTCACCAGCGTCCGGCCCAGCATCCGCTTGGCTTCCTCGGCGGCTTCCTCGACCGACTTGGTCAGGCGCACGCCGCCCTGGTCGCCGGCGCCCGTCTCCTTGAAGGTGCCCTGGCCGCGGCCGCCCGCATGGACCTGTGCCTTCACGACCCAGATCGGGCCGTCGAGTTCGCCGGCGGCCGTCTTGGCCTCCTCTGCGCGCAGCACGACACGCCCGTCGGAGACCGGCGCGCCGTAGGAGCGCAACAGGGCCTTGGCCTGATACTCGTGGATATTCATGAAACTGTCCCGTCTTGATGTTATCGCAGACGGTATAGCAACAGGTCGGGCGCGCCATTAAAGCACTTTTTGTGGAAAAATCGATTTCAGGGCGAATTTCCGGCTTTTGTGATCACAGCCGTAAAACGTGTGATCACAAAGGGGCTACTGACAAGATCGGGCCAACGCCGCAAAAAAGAATCAGGGCCGGGAAACCCCGGCCCTGTCTGCTGCCATGCGTGCATGGCGCCTTATTTCAGGTTGTCGTCGATGCCCTTGCAGGCCTCGACCAGCCCCTTGACCGCCTTGACCGAGCCGTCGAACATCGCCTGTTCGTCCTTGTTGAGCGAGATCTCGACGACCCGCTCGATACCGCCGGCGCCAATGACGGTGGGCACGCCCACGTAAAAACCGTCGAGCCCGTAGCGGCCATCAACATAGGCCGCGCAGGGCAGCACACGCTTCTGGTCCTTCAGGTAGGCCTCGGCCATCTCGATGGCCGACGTGGCCGGCGCGTAATAGGCCGATCCGTCTTTCAGCAGGCCCACGATCTCGGCGCCGCCGTCGCGGGTGCGCTGCACGATCGCGTCGAGCTTTTCCTGCGTGGTCCAGCCCATCTTGACAAGGTCGGGCAGCGGGATGCCGGCGACGGTGGAATAGCGGGTCAGCGGGACCATTGTGTCGCCGTGACCGCCGAGGACGAAGGCGCTCACGTCCTTCATCGAGACGTCGAATTCAAGGCTCAGGAAATGGCGGAAGCGCGCGCTGTCCAGCACGCCGGCCATGCCGCAGACCTTTTCACGCGGCAGGCCCGAGAATTCGCGCAGCGCCCAGACCATCGCGTCGAGCGGGTTGGTGATGCAGATGACAAAGGCGTTCGGGGCATTGTCGCGGATGCCTTCGCCCACGGCCTTCATCACCTTGAGGTTGATGCCCAGCAGGTCGTCGCGGCTCATCCCCGGCTTGCGCGGGACACCGGCGGTGACGATGCAGACATCCGCGCCGGCGATGTCGGCGTAGTCCTGCGTGCCCTTGAGCCGCGCGTCGAAGCCCTCGGAGGGGCCGGATTCCGCGATGTCGAGCGCCTTGCCCTCGGGGATGCCCTCGGCGATGTCGAAAAGGACGACGTCGCCCAATTCCTTCAGCGCCGCCAGGTGGGCGAGTGTGCCGCCAATCTGTCCTGCGCCGATCAGCGCGATCTTGGGTCTGGCCATTGGAATAATCTCCGGTGGTTTTGAATTCCGGCTCATGGCGTAGTCGCAAACCGGGCGCCGCGCAAGGGTGCTGCGCTGCGGCATGTGGGGCGCCGGGGCCTGTCATCGCGGCGCTGATGGCGATAAACTCCCGCCGTTCCGGCGCGTTACGGGGCAGGGCCATGACGGGTTTCGATGTGCAGGTATGGGTAGCGGCGGCGTTCGCGGCGGTGTTCGCGGGCATCTCGAAGGGCGGTTTCGGCTCAAACGCGGCCTTTGCCGGGGCCGCGATTCTGGCGCTGGTGGTACCGCCCGGCGCCGCGCTGGCGATCATGCTGCCGTTGCTGCTGGCCATCGACGCGGCGACGCTGCGCCCTTATTGGCGGCAATGGCACGGCCGGGACGCGGCGCTGCTGATCGCCGGCGGGATACCCGGCGTTGCGCTGGGCGCGGCGCTTTTCCGGCTCGTGGAGGCGGACGTGTTCCGCCTGCTCATCGGCGCGATCGCGCTGGCCTTCGTCGGCTGGCAGCTGCTGGTGCGCGGCGGGCTGGCACCGCGCCCCGCTGGCAGGCTGGGGTCGAAGGCCGGCGTGGTTGCGGGCGCGCTGGCGGGCTTCACCAGTTTCGTCAGCCATGCCGGCGGCCCGGCGGCGGCGGTTTTCCTGCTGGGCCGTGGGCTGGGCAAGACGGCCTTCCAGGCCAGCACGGTACTGGTTTTCGGTGTGCTGAATGTGGTCAAGGTGGGGTTCTATGCCGGGCTTGGCCTGTTCACCCCGCAAACGCTGGCCATGAACGCGGTCCTTCTGCCATGCGCGCTGACCGGCGCGTGGCTGGGCGTCAAGGCGCATCGTCGCGTGCCCGAGCGGGTGTTCTTCGCGGTCACGTATGTCCTGTTAACGGTGACGGGGGCCAAGCGCCTCCGCGACGGGCTGACCTGACCGGACATGTGAGGCATTTCTGCGCTGCGGCGACAAAAGGCTTGAAGCATTCGGGCAAAAAGTGGCAATTGTGCGCAACAATGTTTCCGAAAATGACTCGGGGGAGGCGAGGCGCATGGACACCAACACACGGCCCTACCGATCGGTGCTCTATATCCCGGGATCGAAGGAACGCGCGCTGGACAAGGCCCGGAGCCTGCCCGCGGACGCGATCATCTTCGATCTGGAGGATGCGGTGGCCCCCGATGCCAAGGCCGAGGCGCGCGAGACGCTGGCGGCCGCCCTGCGCGAGGACGGCTATGGCAGGCGGTCCAGGATCGTGCGCATCAACGCGCTGACCACCGAGTGGGGCAACGAGGACGTGCGCGTGCTGCGCGACGCCGGGGCGGATGCCATCCTGCTGCCAAAGGTCAACACCCCGTCGGACGTTGACAGCCTTGCCGACATGCTGGACCCGGCGATGCCGGTCTGGGTGATGATGGAAACGCCGGTGAGCGTTTTCAATGCCCCCGAGATCGCGGCGCACCGGCAGGTGACGGGGCTGGTGACGGGCACCAACGACCTGACCAAGGATCTGGGTTGCCGCCCCCGCGCGGATCGTCTGCCGCTGATGACGGCGTTGCAGCGCGTGGTGATGGCCGCGCGGGCCGCGCGCGGCGTGGTCGCCATCGACGGGGTCTACAACCGGTTCCGCGACGGTGACGGCCTGAAGGCCGAATGCGAACAGGGGCGCGACCTGGGTTTCGACGGCAAGACGCTGATCCATCCCGCGCAGATCGAGATCGCCAATACCGCCTTCGCGCCCACGCAATCCGAGATCGACCTGGCCGAACGGCAGATCGCGGCCTACCGTGAAAGCCAGGCGTCGGGGCAGGGGGTTGCCGTGGTGGACGGGCAGATCGTGGAGAACCTGCACGTGGTCGCCGCGGAGCGGGCGTTGGCCAAGGCGCAAGCGATACGTGAAATGTCGGCGGAGTGAACGCGATGGTTTATCTTTTTCTGGGGCTGTTCCTGTGGTCGGCGGGACATTTCTTCAAGCGGCTGGCGCCGGACATGCGTGCCTCCATGGGACTTGCCGGCAAGGGCGTGGCCGCGCTGGTGATCCTTGGCGGGCTCGTGCTGATGGTGATCGGCTATCAGCGCGCCGAGTTCATCAACCTGTGGTTCCCGCCGGGCTGGACCGTCCATCTGAACAACCTGCTGATGCTGCTGGCCGTATTCGTCTACGGCATGAGCATGACCAAGGGCCGGCTGCGCGGCGCGATGCGGCACCCGCAACTGACGGCGGTCAAGATCTGGGCGGTGGCGCACCTGCTCGTCAACGGCGATCTGGCCTCGGTCATTCTTTTCGGCGGCTTGCTGATCTGGGCCGTGATCGAGGTGATCATGATCAACCGCAGCGAGGTGCGCGTGCGTCTTGAGCCGGGCCCGGCGAAGCGCGATCTCGTGCTGGTTGCCGTAACGCTCGTCCTGTTCGGGGTGATCACGTGGCTTCACAACTGGCTGGGCGTCTGGCCGTTTCCGGGATGAGCGCGATGAAACTCTACCGTTTCCTTTCCGCCGACGACACGTCGGAGTTCTGTCACAAGGTGACGGCGGCGCTGAACGCGGGGTGGGACCTGCATGGCGGGCCCACCTATGCCTATGACGCGGCCAATGGCGTCATGCGCTGCGGTCAGGCCGTGGTCAAGCAGATCGAGGGCACCTACACGCCCGACCTGAAACTGGGGGAGCAGTGAGCATGGCCAAGACCGATCCGGGCCGTTTCTTCGAGGACTACAAGGTGGGCGAGGTGATCCACCACGCGGTGCCGCGCACCGTGTCGGGCGGTGAGCGCGCGCTTTACCATGCGCTTTACCCGGCGCGGCACGCGCTTTATTCGTCGGACGCCTTCGCGCGCGACTGCGGCCTGACGGCCAGCCCGATCGACGATATCGCGGCCTTTCACGTGGTGTTCGGCAAGACGGTGCCCGACATCTCGCTCAATGCGCTGGCCAATCTGGGCTATGCCGAGGGCCTGTGGCTGCGCCCCGTCTGGCCCGGCGACACGCTCAATTCCACGTCCGAGGTGATCGGGGTCAAGCAGAACTCCAACGGCAAGTCGGGCGTGGTCTGGGTGCGCACCAAGGGCCACAACCAGCGCGGCGAGGTGGTGCTGGACTATGTCCGCTGGGCCATGGTGCGCAAGAACGACCCGGACCGCGCGGCGCCCGAGACCGTCATCCCCGACCTGAAGCCGGCGCTGGACGCGTCGGATCTGGCGATCCCGCCGGGGCTGGATTTCACGAACTACGATTTCACGCTGGCCGGCGAACCGCACCGCTGGGCCGATTACGAGATCGGCGAGAAGATCGACCACGTGGACGGCGTCACCGTGGAAGAGGCCGAGCACATGATGGCCACGCGCCTTTGGCAGAACACCGCCAAGGTGCATTTCGACGCCACCCTGCGCGCGGACGGCAACCGCCTGGTCTATGGCGGGCACGTGATCTCGATGGCGCGCGCGCTGAGCTTCAACGGGCTGGCCAATGCGCAGATGGTCGCTGGGCTGAACGGCGGGGCCCATGCCAACCCGTGCTTTGCCGGGGACACGATCAAGGCATGGTCCGAGGTACTGGACAAGGCCGAGACGCCCGCGCCGGGTGTCGGTGCGCTGCGCCTGCGGCTGGTCGCCACCAAGAGCGGGGAGCCCTTTGCGCTGAAGGGCGCGGACGGCAAGTACCTGCCGCATGTCCTGCTGGACCTCGATTACTGGGTGCTGATGCCGACCTGATATGGCGCCGCTCGCGCGGGGCGGCGTGGGGGCGATTTGCGGCCCGGTTGCCACCTGCCGCCACCGCGTCTTTCGGCAATCCGGCCACGGTTGCGATGCGCCCGGGCGCGGTGCCGGTTTGGTTCTGGTCAAGCCGTTTTCGCGCGGCTAGAAGGGCGCCGAGGAGATTTGGGTCATGACGAAAATTGCGCCGCAGCCCGGGATCATGGAAATCGCCCCCTACCAGGGGGGCGCGTCCTCTGTCGCGGGCATCGACCAGGTGGTGAAACTCAGTTCCAACGAGAACCCCCTCGGCCCGGGCGAGGCCGCGCGGGAGGCGTTCCGCAAGGCGGGATATGATCTGCACCGCTACCCCCCGACCGATCACGCGGCCCTGCGCGCCGCCATCGGCGAGGTGCACGGCCTCGACCCCGCGAACGTGGTCTGCGGCGTGGGCAGCGACGAGATCATCGCGCTTCTGTGCCAGGCCTATGCCGGGCCGGGAACCGAAGTGGTTCATACCGAGCACGGCTTTGCCATGTACCGCATCAGCGCGCTGGCCAACGGCGCGACCCCGGTGGAGGTGCCCGAGCGCGCGCGCGCCACGGACGTCGACGCGATCCTTGCGGCCTGCACGGACCGGACGCGGCTGGTTTTCGTGGCCAACCCGAACAACCCGACCGGCACGATGGTCGCGCCCGCGGAGCTGGCGCGGCTGGCCGACGGTCTGCCCGCGCACGCGCTGCTGGTGATCGACGGGGCCTATGCCGAGTATGTCGAGGGCAGCGACGGTGGCGCCGGGCTGGTCGGGTCGCGCGAGAACGTCGTGATGACGCGCACCTTTTCCAAGCTCTACGGGCTGGGCGGGCTGCGCGTGGGCTGGGGCTACGGCCCGGCGCACGTGGTTGACGTGCTGGGGCGTATCCGCGGGCCGTTCAACCTGAGCCAGCCCGCGCTCGTCACCGCCGAGGCGGCCGTGCGCGACACAAGATGGGCCGAGAAATGCCGCGCCGAGAACGCCCGCCTGCGCGCCTGGCTGGCCGGGGCGCTGGCCGGCCACGGGGTGCCGTCGGACGAGTCGCACGGCAATTTCATCCTCGCGCGGTTCGCGGACCGGGAAACCGCCGAGGGCTGCGACGCGTATCTCAAGTCGCAGGGCCTGATCGTGCGCCGCGTGGCGGGCTACAACCTGCCCCAGTGCCTGCGGATCACGGTGGGCGATGAATCCGCCTGCCGGCGGGTGGCGCACGCAGTGGGGCAGTTCATGCAGGGCACGTACTAGGATGGCCGTGATCTATGACAGGGTCGCGTTGATCGGGCTCGGGCTGATCGCGTCGTCGATGTGCCACGCCATCCGGCGCGGCGGGCTGGCCGGCGAGGTGACGGGCCATGCCCGGTCGGCCGATACGCGCGCGACCGCGCGCGAGATCGGGCTGTGCGACCGGGTCTGCGACAGCGCGGCCGAGGCCGTGGCGGGCGCCGACCTGGTGGTGCTCTGCGTGCCCGTCGGCGCGATGGGCGCTGTCGCCGCGGAGATCGGGCCGGCGCTGGCCCCCGGCGCCACGGTCAGCGATGTCGGCTCGGTCAAGAAGGCGGTGATCGAGGCGGTCGGGCCGCACCTGCCCGGGAATGTTCATTTCGTGCCCGCCCACCCGCTGGCCGGGACGGAGCATTCCGGCCCGCGCGCGGGCTTTGCCGAGCTGTTCGAGAACCGGTGGTGCCTCGTCGTGCCGGTCGCGGGCAGCGACCGCGAGGCGGTGGCGCGGCTGGAGCGGTTCTGGCAGGGCATGGGGGCCTTGACCGACGAGATGGATGCCGAGCATCACGACCTCGTGCTGGCGGTGACGAGCCACGCGCCGCACCTGATCGCCTACACGATGGTCGGCGTGGCCGACGACCTGCGCCGCGTGACCGACAGCGAGGTCATCAAGTATTCCGCCGCCGGCTTCCGCGACTTCACCCGCATCGCCGCGAGCGACCCGACAATGTGGCGGGACGTGTTCCTCAACAACCGCGAGGCGACGCTGGAAATCCTCGGGCGGTTCACCGAGGAGCTGTTCGCGCTGCAGCGCGCCATACGTACCGGTGACGGGGAGCACCTGCACGACTATTTCACGCGGACACGGGCGATCCGGCGGGGTATCATCGAGGCCGGTCAGGATACCGACGCGCCCGATTTCGGTCGCGTGAAGAAAGGCTGAGGCGGATGGGGTGGCTGCGCGGCCTGCTGTCGGGGCGCGGGCGGCCGTGCCCGGTGCCGGCGAAAGCCGCGGCTGCAAGCCCGGGGGCGCTGCCCCCGTCGCCCTGACGGGCGCAGGGTATGGAAAGGCTGGCTGGCCCAGTCGAAAAAGAACCAGCCCCAGATGCGTTTGCGTTTCGAGATTTCACCCATGCGGCCCCCGCTCGTT
>NZ_JBKOTX010000157.1:0-12872 GCF_047086965.1 Roseovarius halophilus (ex Wu et al. 2025)
GCGCGGGCGCGTCGCCCCCCGTCGACGGGGGGCGCATCCGGCGCAACCTGCGCCGGATCGGCTATACCGCGCCGGTGGACGACGAAACGCTGCTGGCCGCCTTTCGCCTGCGTCATCGCGCGGGGAAGGCCGGCCCGCTTGACGGGGTGGACTGCGCGCTGGCCGCCGAGCTTGCCCGCCGCTTTCCCGTTGACCCGGCTTCGGCCAGTGCCTAAGTCCGACCGGCGCGGAGGACCGGATGGCCGGGGACGGGCGTCAGCCCGTTCCAGGAAAGTCCGGACTCCATCAAGGCACGGTGCCGGGTAACGCCCGGGCGCGGTCGGTGGCATCACCGGCCGTGACGGAAAGCGCCACAGAGAACAGACCGCCGCGCATGCGCGGCAAGGGTGAAAAGGTGGGGTAAGAGCCCACCGGGGGCCTGGCAACAGGGCCCGCATGGCAAGCCCCACCGGGAGCAATGCCGAATAGGGATCTCATCGCGGGTCCGGTGCCGTTTGGCATATCGCCGCAGGGGCCGCCTTGGCCCCGGAGATCCGGGTTGGCAGCTAGAGGGTATCGGCAACGGTGCCCCCAGAGGAATGGTCATCGAACCGGGGCAACCCGGGGAACAAAATCCGGCTTACAGGTCCTTCGCGCATGTTCATCTCTCATTGGGGGAGGTGGAACAGGGGTCGCAAGGGCGGTTGGCGTCAGCCAACCGCCCACGTCAACATCGTGCCTTTGGCGGTTGACTCGCCGGGCTGAGCCGGTAGAAGGCGGGCTTCAGATCAATGCACGCGCGGCGTCCAACGGCCGCGGACCAGGAGACGAGCCAATGGCGAAGCCGACCACCATCAAGATCCGCCTGAACTCCACCGCGGGGACCGGGCATTTCTACGTGACCAAGAAGAACGCCCGCACCATGACCGAGAAGATGGTCGTGCGGAAATACGATCCGGTCGCGCGCAAGCATGTCGAATACAAGGAAGGCAAGATCAAGTAAGCGCTCTTCGCCTCTCCACATCGACAGGGCCGCGCCGCAAGAGCGCGGCCTTTTTCGTTTCACCCCCGGACCGCCGGGCCCTTGCCGGGGCAGGTCGGCCGATCAGGCTGACCCCGGGGCGGCCGACAGGACCCCTCGCAGCGGCAGGCCCGCCACCCAGACCGCCCGCACCGCGCGGTCGTCGCCCATCATGATGGTGGGAAAGAGCGCCTCCCAGATGTCCCCGGCCCGGGCGCTGCGCTGGGCGATGGCGCGGGTCGAGGCGAGGTCGAGCACGCAGATATCCGCATGGGCGCCGGGCGTCAGCGTGCCAATCTGCCCGCCCATGTGCAGCGCGCGGGCCGCGCCTTCGGTCGCCAGCCACAGCAGATGCGCCGGGTGCAGCGGGGTGCCGCGCAGCTGACCGATCTCGTAGGCCGCCGCCATGGTCCGCAGCATCGAGAAACTGGACCCGCCGCCGGTGTCCGTCGCCAACCCCACCGACATCCCGCGTGCCTTGAGCCCGGCCATGTCGAACAGCCCCGAGCCGATGAAGGTGTTCGAGGTCGGGCAATGCACCACCGCCGCGCCCACCTCGGCCAGCCGGTCGATCTCACGCGTCGCAAGGTGGATGGCATGGCCGTAAAGCCCGCGTTCGCCCAGAAGGCCGTGCCGCTCGTAGGTGTCCAGGTAGTCGCGCGCTTCGGGGAACAGCTCGCGCACCCAGGCGACCTCGTCGGTCTGTTCGCTCAGGTGGGTCTGCATCAGGCAGTCTGGGTATTCCGCCCAGAGCGCGCCAAGGGCCTCCAGCTGCTCCGGCGTCGAGGTGGGTGAAAAGCGCGGCGTGATGGCATAGGCCGCGCGGCCCCGCCCGTGCCAGGCCTGCAGCAGGGCCTCGCTGTCGTCATGGGCGGTTTGGGCCCTGTCGCGCAGCCCCTCGGGCGCGTTGCGGTCCATGCAGGTCTTGCCGGCGACAACGCCCATGCCCCGCGCCTCGGCCGCCTCGAAGAAGGCTGTCACGCTTTGTGTGTGGATGGTGCAGAAACTGGCCAGTGTCGTGGTGCCATTGGCCAGGGCCAGGTCCAGCGTGAGATCGGCCTGTGCCCGGGCATAGGCGGGCTCGCCAAAGCGCATCTCCTCGGGGAAGGTGTAGGTGTTGAGCCAGTCGATCAGCCGCTTGCCCCAGCTCGCGATCATCCCCGTCTGGGGATAGTGCATATGCGCATCGACGAAACCGGGCAGGATCAGCGCGTCGCCGTAGTCCGTGACCTGCGCGCGGGGGTGGGCGCGCCGCATCGCGTCGGCCTCACCCGTCTCGGCGATGCGCCCGTCCCGGATCACGACGCCGCCGCGCGCGCTGTGACGGGCCGCCGCCTGCCAGCCCACCGCGAAAGGGTCGCCCTGAAAGGCCAGCACCTGGCCAAGAAGCAGTTGGTCACTCATGCAGGCAGGGTAGGCGGCGCCGGGGGCGGGGTCCATCGGCATTCGGTAGCAGACAGCTTTCGGTTTCGGATGAAACTGCGCCGCTTGAGGACTTGAGGGCCGGCGGGCTTTCTCTATGCTCCGGCCAAGGCAAAAGGGGGCGCCATGTCCGACACCACCGAGATCATCGAGGGCGAGAAGAACCAGCTGACCGACCGCATCGTCGCGCTGATCCTCGATGCCGTGGAAGGAGGCGACACCGCCGCGCTGGAGGAAATCCTCTCGCCGTTGCATCCCGCCGACATCGCCGACCTGTTGGAACAGATCGACGACCGCGACCGCAGGGAGCTGCTGCGGCTCTGGTCCCACAGTGTGGACGGCGAGGTCCTGTCGGAGCTTGACGAGGCCCTGCGCGAGGATGTCATCGCCGCGCTGTCCCCCGATGCCCTGGCCTTTGCCGTGCGCGACCTGGAATCCGACGATGTGGTCGACCTGGTCGAAGACATGGAGAGCGACCGGCAAGAGGCCGTGCTGGACGCGCTCGAGGCCCCTGACCGGGTCGCCGTGGAAACCGCGCTGTCCTACCCAGAGGACTCCGCCGGCCGCCTGATGCAGGTCGAGGTGGTGCGCGCGCCGGTCCACTGGACCGTGGGCGAGACCATCGACCACCTGCGCAGCCACGACGCCCTGCCGGCGCAGTTCTACCATGTCGTGCTGGTCGATCCGCGCATGAAGCCCGAGGGCTATGTCGCCCTGGGCCGGCTGCTGGGTGCGCCACGGGCCACGAAGCTGACCGATCTGACCGAGGACAGCTTTCGCACCTTCCGTTTCGACCAGGACGAAGCGGAAGTGGCCTATGCCTTCAACCAGTATCACCTGATCTCGGCGCCGGTGGTGGATGCCGATGACCGGCTGGTGGGCATCATCACCATCGACGACGCCATGGCCGTGCTCGACGAGGAACACGAAGAGGACATCCTGCGCCTGGCCGGCGTGGGCGAGGGCAGCCTGGCCGACCGGGTGGTCGCGACGACCCGGCGGCGCCTGCCCTGGCTGGCGGTCAACCTGGTGACGGCGATCCTCGCCTCGCTCGTCATCGCGCTCTTCGAGGACGTGATCGCCGGGCTGGTCGCGCTGGCGGTGCTCATGCCCATCGTGGCCTCCATGGGCGGCAACGCGGGCACGCAGTCGCTGACCGTGGCAGTGCGCGCCATCGCCACCAAGGACCTGACCGGCGCCAACGTGCTGCGCGTCATCCGGCGCGAGATGCTGGTGGGCCTCATAAACGGCCTGATCTTCGCCGTGGTGATGGGCCTGATCGGCTGGGCCTGGTTCGGCCAGCCCCTGCTGGGCGTGGTCATCGCCGCGGCCATGGTCATCAACCTGGTTGTAGCCGGGCTGGCCGGCACCGTGGTGCCCATCGTGCTCGACCGCATGGGGATCGACCCGGCCCTGGCCTCGGGCGCCTTTGTCACCACGGTGACGGATGTGGTCGGCTTCTTCGCCTTCCTCGGGCTGGCCGCCCTGGTCCTGCTGTGACGCTGGCGGATCGCAAGGCCGCGGCGCGCGAGGCTGCCTTCGCCGCGCGCAGGCAGGCGCACGCGAGCGGCGCGGGCACGGCCACCCACCTGCGCCGGGTGCTGGCAAAGCGCCGTGGCGTGCCGCTGGCTGGTTACATGGCGATGCGCACCGAGATCGACCCGACCCCGGCCATGGCAGAGGCCGCCGCTCATGGCCCCGTGTGTGTTCCGGTCATCATCGGCAAGGGCCAGCGCCTGAAATTCCGCGAATGGGCGCCGGGCTGCGCCATGATCCCCGGCGCCTTCGGCGCGCGGATCCCCGAAACCGGGGCCTGGATCGAGCCCGAGATACTCATCGTGCCGCTGGTCGCCTTCTCGCGCCAGGGCGGGCGGCTGGGCTACGGCGGCGGCTTCTACGACCGCACCCTCGAGGCCCTGCGCGCGCGCCGTCCGACCCTCGCCATCGGTTTTGCCTATGCCGCCCAGGAACAGCCCGACCTGCCATTGGAGCCCACCGACCAGCAACTCGACCTGATCGTCACGGAACAGGGCGTGATCGCGCCGCGCGAATGAGGGCCGCAGGGGCGCTGCCCCTCTTGGCCTGCGGCCAATTCACCCCGGGATATTTTCGGCCAGAAGAAACGCGCGGGCGACTGTATCGCCTCGAGGTCTCTGATTTTCCCGTTCTTTGGGTCGCAAATACCGTCGGGGGTGAATGCCGCAGGCAGAGGGGGCAGACAGCCCCCTGAACGCGCAGGCGGCGGCGCAGCCGACGCCGAGACAAACCTGTGTGGCGCAGCCACCCGGCTGGAAAACGCTTGCCTCTACCGCGCAGGCTTGGTCTTAAGGCGCCATGAGAGTTCTGTTTCTTGGCGATGTGATGGGCCGGGCCGGGCGCCGGGCCATCACCGGGACGCTGCCGGAGGTGCGCGACCGCCTGCGCCTCGATTTTGTCGTGGTCAACGGCGAGAATGCCTCGAATGGCATGGGGCTGACCGCCGACCATGCAAAGCTGTTGCTGGAGGCGGGCGCCGATGTCGTGACCCTTGGCGATCATGCCTTCGACCAGAAGGACATGCTGCAATTCTGCGAGACCGAGCCGCGCGTCCTGCGCCCTCTCAACTATGCCAAGGGCGCGCCGGGCCGGGGGGCACGGGTCTTCGAGGTGCCGGGCGGGCGCAAGATCCTCGTGGCCCAGGTTCTCGGCCAGGTCTTCATGAAGCGGCCCTTCGACGATCCGTTCTCGGCGGTCGAGACGGTGCTCAAGGCCCATCCGCCGGGTGGCATGGTCAATGCCGCGCTGATCGACATGCACTGCGAGGCGACCTCGGAAAAGATGGCCATGGGCCACTTCTGCGACGGGCGCGCCAGTGTCGTTGTGGGCACCCATACGCATGTGCCCACCGCCGATGCCACGATCCTGCCGCGCGGCACGGCCTATCAGACCGACGCGGGGATGTGCGGCGACTATGACAGTGTCATCGGCATGCAGAAGGAGGAACCGCTGCGGCGCTTTCTGACCGGCATGCCCAAGGCCCGGTTCAAGCCTGCGAATGGCGCGGCGACGCTCTCGGGGCTCTACGTCGAGATCGACGACCGGACGGGCCGGGCCACCCGGGTCGACCCCTTTCGAGAGGGCGGACGGCTGACGCCCGCGGACCCGGCATGATCGAGTTCCTGGACCTGGGCCCGAACGCCGATGCGTTCTTGACACTGGCCATCGTGCTGGGCATGTTCGTGGCTTTCACGCGCGAGAGCTATCCGACCGAGGTCGTGGCCATCGCCGGTGTCGCGCTGATGCTGGTGGCCGGTCTGCTGCCCTATGACGCCGGGCTGGCGGTGCTGTCGAACCCCGCGCCCTGGACCATCGTGGCGATGTTCCTTGTCATGGGTGCGCTGGTGCGGACTGGCTCGCTGGACGCGCTGACCACGCTGGCGGACCGGCGGGTGCGCACCAACCCGCGCCTGACCATGGTGCTGGTCTTCGCCTTCGTGCTGGTGGCCAGCGCGATCATGAACAATACCCCCGTGGTGGTGGTCATGATCCCGGTCTTCGTGCAACTGGCCCGCACGCTGGGGCTTTCGGCCTCCAAGTTGCTGATCCCGCTGAGCTATGCGGCGATCATGGGCGGCACGCTGACGCTGATCGGTACCTCCACGAACCTTCTGGTCGACGGTGTGGCGCGCACGCAGGGGCTGGCGCCCTTCAGCATCTTCGAGGTCACGCCGGTGGCGCTCGTGGTCGTGGGCTGGGGACTGGTCTACCTGACCCTGATCGCCCCGCGCCTGCTGCCCGAGCGCGACAGCATGGCCAACCTGCTGTCCGACCGGTCAAAGATGCGGTTCTTCACCGAGGCGGTCACCCCCCCCGACAGCAACCTGATCGGGCGCGAGGTCCTGGGCGTGCAGCTGTTCAAGCGCGAGGGCGTGCGCCTGATCGACGTGATCCGTGGCGACACCTCGCTGCGGCGCGAACTGGACGGGGTCGAGCTGCAGGTGGGCGACCGGGTGGTCCTGCGCACCGCCATGACCGAACTGCTCAGCCTGCAGCGCAACAAGTCCCTGCGCCGGGTCGACCAGGTCAGCGCGGTCGAGACCCAGACGGTCGAGTCGCTGATCACTCCGGGCTGCAAGATGGTGGGCCGTCGCCTGGGCGCGCTGCGGCTGCGGCGCCGCTATGGTGTCTATGTGCTGGCCGTGCACCGGCGCAGCCAGAACATCGGCCGCCAGCTGGACGACCTGACCGTGCGCGTGGGCGACACGCTGCTGCTGGAGGGCGCGCCCGAGGACATCAAGCGGCTGGCTGACGACCAGGAGCTTGTCGATGTCTCGACCCCCTCGGCCAAGGAGTTCCGCCGCGGCCATGCCCCCATCGCTGTTGGCGCGCTGCTGGCCATCGTCGCGCTGGCGGCGGCAGGCGTAGCGCCGATCCTGCCGCTGGCCGTGGTGGCCGTGGCGGTGGTTCTGGTAACCGGCTGTATCGACGCGGAAGAGGCGTTTTCCTTTGTTGAAGGCCGCTTGCTGGCGCTGATCTTCGCCATGCTGGCCATCGGTGCGGCACTGCAGGCCTCGGGCGCGGTGGAACTGATCGTCACGGCCATTGCGCCCGCCCTGCAGACTTTCCCGCCCGCCCTGATCGTCTGGGCGGTCTACCTTCTGACCAGCATTCTGACCGAACTGGTCTCGAACAACGCGGTGGCGGTGGTGGTGACCCCCATCGCCATCGGCCTGGGCCAGACCATGGGGATCGACCCGCGCGGTCTGGTGGTGGCGGTGATGCTGGCCGCCTCGGCCAGTTTCGCAACGCCCATCGGCTATCAGACCAACACGCTGGTCTATGGCCCCGGCGGCTACAGGTTCACGGACTTCCTGCGCGTGGGCATCCCGCTGAACCTGAGTGTCGGCCTGCTGGCCTCGGCCGTGATCCCGCGGGTGTTCCCGCTGTGACCACGCCCGGCCTTTCTCCCTATATGCGCGGGTTCCTGATCACCCTCTTCGGGGTGCTGGTGATCTCGCCCGACACGCTGTTGATCCGGCTGATCGAGGCCGACCACTGGGCACAGCTCTTCTGGCGTGGCACGCTGAGCGGGGCGGCGGTGCTGGTCGGCATCACCGTGGTAACGCGTGGGCGCGGGTTGCGGCCCCTGCTGCGGCCGACGCGGGCGGATGTGGCCATGGCGGTGATCTATGGCTCGGGCAATATCGCCTTCGTCTACTCGGCCACGCATACGCTGGTCGCCAACACATTGTTCCTGCTGGCGACCTCGCCCGTCTTCGCGGCCCTGATCGCGCGTTTTGTCCTGAAAGAGGCCGTGGGCCTGCGCACCGTGCTGACCATCGCGGCCACCCTCGTGGGGATCGCGGTGATCGCCAGCGGATCGCTGGGTACGGGCGGCGGGCGGATCAGTGGCGACCTTGCCGCGCTCTGGGCCGCCATGGCGATTGCGGTGACCTTCTCCATCGCGCGGTTCCAGAGGGGCCGGTCCATGGTGCCCGCGATGGGGGTAGGCGCGCTGATGGCCGGGATGGTAGCCGCCGTTCTGGCGCCGACGGTGATGATCCCCGAGGGCGATAGGATCTGGATGGGGCTGATGGGCCTCTGGGTGGTGCCCGTGGCCTTTGCCTGCCTGACAACCGGCCCGCGCTACCTGCCGGCCGCCGATGTCGGGCTGCTGATGCTGCTCGAGGCCGTCTTCGGCCCGCTGCTGGTCTGGTGGGTGCTGGGCGAGGACCCGGGCCCGCGGACCCTGCTGGGCGGCGCGATCGTGATGGGGGCCATGGTGGTCAGCAACCTTTGGCTGCTGGCGCGGGGGCAACGCGACAGGCGGCTGGCTCGGCGGGCGTAGAGCCAGGCGCCCGCGTTTTGGCCGACCCGATCCCGCCTGCCGAATCATGGTGCGGGCGGCGGGAGTCGAACCCGCACGGGCCATGCCCCAGCGATTTTAAGTCGCTTGTGTCTACCGTTCCACCACGCCCGCACGGCGCGACCGGGGACCGGTTCCGGCCCCGAGGTTTTGCCTATCGCCCCGACGCCCTGGCAACAATGCGGTTTATGGTCGGGACACCGGGATTCCGTGCCGCCGTGTCTGACAGCCCACCCAGTATCAGGGCGCGTCGCCCGCGTCAGGGGTCATGGCAGCCTTTGTAGCCCCGTCAGATATCCTCGCCCGGCAGGCGCTCCAACAGCGCGCGTTCGGCCAGGTAGGGGTGCAGTTCCACCGCCCGGCGCAGCCAGGGGATCGCCTCGGTCGGGCGGTCCAGCTCGATGAGGGCCAGCGCCATGCCCGACAGCGCCCCGATGTGGCGGGGGTTCAGGTCGAGGGCGCGGTCCAGGTCCGCCACCGCGCTCTCATACTCTCGCGCCACGAAATAGGAAAAGGCGCGCTGGTTGTAGCCTTCGGCATAGGTCGGGCAGTAATCCACCAGACGAGTCAGCACCTCGATGGCGCCGAGGAAATTCTGGCTCTCGCGCCGCGCCATGCCCTCGTCCAGCAGAGCCTGGGCGCGCGCGTCCGGGGCATCGAGCCAAAGCTCCCAGAGCGTGGCGTTATGGTCTCGGGCTTCCAGTTCGTTGCCGCTGGCCTGCAATTGCGCCAGGGCGTCGTCGATGGCCGCGGAATGATCCGGCGGAGCGGGACACTCGGCCAGGGCGGGGCCCGCGATCAGGGCGAAAGGCAACAGAAATTTCATGTCCTGAAGGATGGCGCGGCCTGACGCCGGGTCAAGTCACGCCTGCGCGACGGTGGTCACACCTTCTTCCTTGACCGCCTGCATCGCCACATAGGTGGAGGTATTCGCCACATGCGGCAGGGTCGAGATACTGTCGGCCAGCACCATCCGGTAGGCCCCCATCGAGGAGGTCCGCACCTTCAAAAGATAGTCGAAGGCCCCCGCGATCAGGTGGCATTGCTCGATCTCGGGCACCCGCGTGACCGCGTCGTTGAAGGCCGCGAGCGCCGCCTCGCGGGTGTCGGAAAGCTTGACTTCGACAAAGGCGACATGGTCACGTCCAAGGCGGATCGGGTCGAACAGGGCCCGGTAGCCACGCACGACGCCGGTTTCCTCCAGCCGTTTCAGGCGCGCCTGGGTGGGGGATTTGGACAGGCCGATGCGGCGGGCCAGTTCCGTTACACTGATCCGGCCGTCCACCGCGATCACGTCGAGAATCCGGCGGTCGAAGGCATCCAAGTCTGAAGATCGATCGGTCATTTTACGCCCCATTTTTCAGGCTTTTTGACTGTATATCGACACTATAGAGGTCAGACTGACTGGCCGCAACGGTGTATTCTGGAACAAATGAATTCGGTACTTCGGGGATCTGCCATGACCGACATGACCACACCGACCGACCTGCGCCAGGCCATAGACGCGCATTACCTGGCCGACGAGGCCGCCATGATGCGCGACCTCGTCGCCCGGGCGGACCTGGACCCGGCGGCCCGCACCGCGATCAGCGCCGGCGCCGCCGACCTGGTGCGGCGGATTCGCGGCGCGGCCTCGCCCGGGCTGATGGAGGTTTTCCTGGCCGAATACGGCCTGTCCACCGAAGAGGGCATCGCCCTGATGTGCCTGGCCGAGGCCCTGCTGCGTGTGCCCGACGCCGAGACCATCGACGCCCTGATCGAGGACAAGATCGCCCCCAGCGACTGGGGCAAGCACCTCGGGCATTCAGCCTCGTCGCTGGTCAATGCCTCGACGTGGGGGCTGATGCTGACGGGCAAGGTGCTGGCCGACCGGAAACCGGGCCCTGCCGGCCATCTGCGCGGCGCCATCAAGCGGCTGGGCGAGCCTGTGATCCGCTCGGCCGTGGGCCGCGCCATGCGCGAGATGGGCCGCCAGTTCGTGCTGGGCGAGGACATCCAGGCCGCCATGAAACGCGCCGCCGGGATGGAGAAGATCGGCTTTACCTATTCCTACGACATGCTGGGCGAGGCCGCGCGGACGGATGCCGACGCGCGCCATTACCACCTGTCCTATTCGCGCGCCATCAGCGCTATCGCCGCGGCCTGCACATCCGATGATGTCACGGGCAACCCCGGCATATCGGTCAAGCTGTCCGCGCTGCACGCCCGCTATGAAGAGGCCCAGCGCGACCGGGTGATGGACGAACTGGTGCCGCGGCTGCGGTCGCTCGCCCTGCTGGCGAAATCCGCCGGGCAGGGCTTCAACATCGACGCCGAAGAGGCCGACCGCCTGTCGCTCTCGCTCGACGTGATCGAGGCGGTGGCCAGCGACCCCGCGCTGGCGGGCTGGGACGGCTTCGGCGTGGTCGTGCAGGCCTACGGGCAGCGCGCGGGCCAGGTGCTGGACTGGCTGCATGACCTGGGCCATCGCACCGGCCAGCGCTTCATGGTGCGGCTGGTCAAGGGCGCCTACTGGGACGCCGAGATCAAGCGCGCGCAGGTCATGGGGCTGGAGGGGTTTCCCGTCTTCACCTCGAAATCCGCGACGGATATCAGCTATATCGCCAATGCCCGCAAGATGCTGGGCATGACCGACGTGATCTATCCGCAGTTCGCCACCCACAACGCGCATACGGTCCATGCCGTGCTGCACATGGCCGACCGCATGGGCGTGGCCAAGGACGCCTTCGAGTTCCAGCGCCTGCACGGGATGGGCGAAGAGCTGCACAAGATCGTCATGGCCGATCACGGCACCCGCTGCCGCATCTATGCCCCGGTCGGCGCGCACGCCGACCTGCTGGCCTATCTCGTGCGCCGCCTGCTGGAGAACGGCGCCAATTCCAGTTTCGTCAACCAGATCGTGGACGAGGACGTGCCCGCGGAAGAGGTCGCCGCCGACCCCTTCGCGGATCTGGAAAGCCGGTATCCGCTGGCCACGGGGCCGACGCTTTTCGCGCCCGATCGCGCCAATTCCAAGGGCTGGGACCTGACCTATCGCCCGACCCTGGCAGAGATCGACGCGCGCCGCGACCCGCATCGCAACACCCGGTGGCAGGCCGCGCCGCTGTTGGCGTCATCGGGGCAGACAAGCGCGGAGGCGCAGGCGCGCCGCATCATCAACCCCGCCCTGCCGGGGGATACGGTGGGCCAGGTCACCGATGCCACCCCCGAGGCGGTGGCCACCGCGCTGGAGGTCGCCCGGCCCTGGGATGCCTCTGCGACAACCCGCGCCGAGACCCTGCGCGGGGTCGCCGCCGCTTATGAGGAGAACGCGGAAGAGCTCTTTGCGATTCTGCACCGCGAGGCGGGCAAGTCGCTGCTGGATGCCGTGGGCGAGGTGCGCGAGGCGGTGGATTTCCTGCACTATTACGCGCGGCAGATCGACCGGGCCGAGGCCCCGGCCCCGCGCGGGCGCTGGGTCTGCATCAGCCCCTGGAACTTCCCGCTGGCCATCTTCACCGGCCAGATCGCGGCGGCGCTGGCCGCGGGCAACGCGGTGCTGGCGAAACCGGCGGAACAGACCTGCCTGCTGGCCCATCGCGCGGCGCAGCTTATGCATGCGGCCGGCGTGCCCACCGGCGCGCTGCAACTGCTGCCCGGCGCCGGGCAGGTGGGCGCGGCGCTGACCTCTGACAGTCGCATCAACGGCGTGGCCTTCACCGGCTCGACCGAGACCGCGCTGATCATCCGCCGCGCCATGGCTGACAACGCCGCCCCCGGCACGCCGCTGATCGCGGAGACCGGCGGGCTCAACGCCATGGTGGTGGACAGCACCGCCCTGCCCGAACATGCCATCCGCGACATCCTACAAAGCGCCTTCCAGTCGGCGGGCCAGCGGTGCTCGGCGCTGCGCTGCCTCTATGTGCAGAATGACGTGAAGGACAAGGTTCTGACCATGCTGAAAGGCGCGATGGACGAGCTGCGCCTGGGCGACCCCTGGCACCTGTCCACGGACGTGGGCCCGGTGATAGACGACGCCGCGCGCCAGACCATCGTCGATCACGTCGACACGGCCCGCGCCGAAGGCCGCGTGCTGCACGAACTGGCCACGCCCCGGGACGGCACCTTCGTTCCCCCCACCCTGATCGAGATCGACGGCATCGCCGCGCTGGAGCGCGAGATCTTCGGCCCTGTCCTGCATGTGGCGGGATTCGACGCCGAGGACCTGCCCGAGGTGCTGAAGCAAATCAACGCCACCGGCTATGGGCTGACCTTCGGATTGCACACCCGCATCGACGACCGCGTGCAAGAGATCGTCGAGGCCATGCGCGTCGGCAACATCTACGTCAATCGCAACCAGATCGGCGCCGTGGTGGGCAGCCAGCCCTTTGGCGGCGAGGGGCTGTCGGGCACCGGGCCGAAGGCGGGCGGGCCACATTACCTGCCCCGGTTCCTGTCGCCCGCCCCCGCGGGCGTTGCAGGCGCATGGGATGGCCCGGCCGACCTGTGCAACCTGCGCAGATCCCTTGCCGCGGCCCCAGCCGGCGCGCCGGGGACACCCGTCGATCTGCCCGGCCCCACCGGAGAATCCAACCGCCTGTCGGACGTGGCGCGCGGGCCGGTCCT
>NZ_JBKOTX010000158.1:0-12767 GCF_047086965.1 Roseovarius halophilus (ex Wu et al. 2025)
GGGCGGCGCCGCCGTCGCGGCGCACGCGCGGCCTGAGCAGTATCCGCCCGTCCGCGGCGGCCCCCCAAGGGGCCGTCGCGTCAGGCCATCTGGCGCCGCAGCTCCGTCGGCCCGTGGGGATCGGGGGCTGGCATGGGGATCACATGATCGTCCGCGTTTGCAAGGCGCGGCGCGAACTCTAGCCTTGCGCGCCCGTTTGTCTTGGCCCGGTAGAGCGCTTCATCGGCGGCGCGCATCAGGGCATCCAGCGACATGCCCGGCCGCGCCTCGACCGCGCCCATGGACAGGGTGATGGTCAGGTGCGGATGCGCCGCGCCGCCGTCGAAGGGAATCGGCATCAGCAAGTCGCGGCAGACCGTGCCGGTGTTCGTGGGTGCGGTATTGGCCAGAAAGACGCCGAATTCCTCGCCCCCGATGCGGCCGATCACGTCGTCCGTGCGCAGCGCACGCGTGAGGCGATAGCCGATAGACACGAGGCAAGCATCGCCCACCTGATGGCCGTAGGTATCGTTCACCGCCTTGAAATGGTCGGCATCCATGATCAACAGGATGCCCGGAATGCCGTCCTCGAGCAGCGCGCCGACCTGTTTCAGAAAGAATCGGCGGTTGGACAACCCGATCAGATCATCCGTTCGCGACCGCGTCGAGAGTTCCCTTTGCAGGCGCATCTGCTTGCGCACCAGCAGGAAGAACAGCCCGACAAAGGGCCCGCCGACGCAGACACCGTTTGCAATGATGAACCAGTGATCGAACCGCCCGATGCCGGGCCAAAGCAGATGGAAGCCGTAGTTCAGGGCCACGATCATGGCGCAGAACATGAGGAACTTAAGGATGAAATCCCCGGGGCCGTTCACGCCCAGGAACCTGTAGATTCGGTGCATCATGCGTCGCGCCTCTCCGTGCGGAAACAGTCCAAGACAGACCTCAACAAATTCTTAACACCCCCCGGATACGAAAAATGCCGCCGAAAATCGGCGGCATCCTCGCTTCGCACGGGCGGGACCATTTAGAACCCCAAGCCCTCGTACTTCTTCTTGAACTTGGACACGCGACCACCCTGATCCATTAGGCGCGACGATCCGCCGGTCCAGGCCGGGTGCACGCTGGGGTCGATGTCCAACGACAGGGTCTCGCCCTCGCTGCCCCAGGTCGAGCGCATCTCGATCACGTCGCCGTTGGTCAGCTTGACGTTGATCGTGTGGTAATCGGGATGAATGTCTTTTTTCATGATCGGGATTCCTTCACGCGTCAGCGCCGCGCGACAGCGGGCGGTAGTTGGTTTTTTCCGCGATACGGGCCGATTTGCCGCGCCGCGAGCGCAGGTAATACAGCTTGGAGCGCCGCACCTTGCCGCGCCGGATTACGGTGATCGCCTCGATGTTGGTTGAATAGAGCGGGAAGATCCGTTCCACGCCTTCACCGAAGGAAATCTTACGCACCGTGAAGGTGCCGGCGATGCCGCTGCCGTTCTTGCGGGAAATGCAGACACCTTCGAAGTTCTGAACGCGGCTGCGGGTGCCCTCGGTCACCTTGTAGCCGACACGGATGGTGTCGCCGGCCTTGAAGTCCGGAATGTCCTTGCCCAGTTCGGCGATCTGTTCCGCCTCGAGTTGTGCGATCAGGTCCATCTGATCTTCTCCTATATGGCTCGTGGTTGGTCCACGAAGGTTCGGGCGCGTCAGAGCTCTGTGTCTTCTTCCGGGTCCGCCCGATGGCGCCCACCAGAGTTGCCGCGGTGTTCTTTCTCTCGGTCTTGTCTGTGACGTTCGGTGGCCGGTGCCGAAGAAAGCGGGCGAATGCCGATACGAAACAGGCCCGGACGACTCGTGCAAGTCCCGGACCGCTGCCGTATAGTCCCGGCGCGCGGGCCGATCAACCCTTTTCGGGCGTCTCGTCGCGGTAGCGCGCCCAGAGGTCGGGTCGGCGCGCGCGGGTCAGGCGTGCGCTCTGGTCCTGGCGCCAGGCCGCGACCTTGCCGTGATCGCCACAGGTCAGCACCTCGGGGATCGTCCGCCCCTGCCATTCGGCGGGCCGGGTATACTGCGGATGCTCCAGCAAGCCGGCGGAATGGCTTTCCTCCACGGTGCTTTCGGCATTGCCCAGCACACCCGGCAACAGCCGCACGCAGGCGTCGATCAGCGTCATGGCCGGCAATTCACCCCCGGTCAGGACATAGTCGCCCATCGAGACCTCGAGAATGTCGAAATGCTCCAGCACGCGCTCGTCCACGCCCTCGAAGCGGCCGCAGAGCAGGGTCACACCGTCCTGCCGGGCCAGGTCCTGGGCCATCGTCTGCGTGAAGGGGACCCCGCGCGGACTGAGATGAATCAGCGGCATCCGGCCGCGTGCGCCGCGCTGCGTGGCCGCGATGGCATTGCCCAGTACATCGGCCCGCAGCACCATGCCGGCCCCGCCCCCAGCGGGTGTATCATCGACGTTGCGGTGTTTGCCGACCCCGAAGCGGCGCAGGTCGGTTGTCTTGAGCTGCCAGATGCCATCCTTTAGGGCCTTGCCCGTCAGGCTGGTGCCCAGAAGGCCGGGGAATTCGTCGGGCAGCAGCGTGATGACCTGCGCGGTCCAGGCGCGGGCCAGCGCGGGGTTGTTGCGCATGAGGTCTTGCGGCTGCAGGCTGGGCCGCAGCGTCTTGCGGCCATGGGACTTGGCCGGGCGGGTCGGGGAACGGTCTGTCATGGCGCAGTCCTTAGGTCAGGTCGTGGCCGAAGGCGAGTCGCGCAGCGCCGCTTTCTGCGCCTTCAGGTCGTCGTCTGACAGGTCGGACCGGTTCAAGTCCAGA
This sequence comes from Roseovarius halophilus (ex Wu et al. 2025), assembly GCF_047086965.1. Lineage (NCBI taxonomy): Bacteria > Pseudomonadati > Pseudomonadota > Alphaproteobacteria > Rhodobacterales > Roseobacteraceae > Roseovarius > Roseovarius halophilus (ex Wu et al. 2025). Next base: position 2,795 of record NZ_JBKOTX010000158.1, read on the forward strand.
AAGTGATGCGCCAGTGCAGGCTCCGGCCCGGGGTTCGCGCGGGCCGCGGGCACCAGCTTGCGCCACGCGTCGCCGGGCAGGCCCAGGTGGTGCAGCAGCGGCGTGGCGGGGCCTTCCAGCGTCTCGGCCAGCATCTCGACGGGAACGGCATGCACCGGGTAGGGGGCCACGGCCGCGCGGACAGCCGCGACCGTACCGTCCAGGTCCGCGGCCTGCCTATGGATCACGGCGTAGGCGTCGTAGTCCAGCGTCAACCGCGCCTGCGCGAGATTGTGCCGCCAGGTGCTGCGCAGCCAGCTTTCGGGATTGCGGGTGGTGAAGACGAAGTGCAGGTCCGGGTCCGGGTCGATGTCGCGCCGGATCACCTGCACCATGGCGGCCATCAGGTCCGGGGCACTGTCGTATCCGTCCTGCGCGTCGCGCCCCGGCATGCGCCCGCACAGGTTTTCGTCAGAGATCAGCAGCGCCCGCTTGCCCAGGTTCAGCCCGCCCAGAAGCTCGGCCAGGGTGCGGCGAAACCGGGCCATGGCGGCCCGGTCACCGGTGATGGAATAGCGCGCACGGCATGACGCGCGACCCTGGCCCGGCTGCGGCCGGGCAGAACCGTGGCCGCATGCGGCCAGATCAGTGCCCCGTTATCCAGGACGAACTTCTGTGCGCTGGTCGTGCCGGTCTTGTGGAACCCGCCGTGGATCACGATCCGGCGTCCTTTGACGGCCTCAGTCCTCGAACAGCCCGCCGGGCGGGTCGATCACCAAGCGGCCCGCGGCAAGGTTCACCGTGGGCACGATGGCGCGGGTGAAGGGCACCAGGACGGTATCCCGCAGGCCGGGCGCGCTGACCTCCAGCAAGTCATCGGCGCCGTTGGTCTGCACGGCCTTGACGTGGCCAAGGGATTGGCCCCCGGTATCGACCGCCGCAAGGCCCACCAGATCGGCGTGGTAGAACTCATCGTCGGGCAGGGCGGGCAATTGGCTGCGCCGGGCGCGCAGTTCGACCCCCCTCAGGGCGTCGGCCTCTTCCTTGGTGGTGATCCCGTCCATGCGCACGACAAGCGCGCCCTTGGCATGGCCGGTCAGCACGATCGTCTGCACCATCGGCCCGTCAGAGCGGGTCAGCGGGGTGTAGTCCACGATCGCCTCGGGCTCGGCGCAGAAGCTTTTCAGCCGTACCTCGCCCTTGACCCCGAAGGCCCCGGCGATGCTTCCAAGGGTGATGCTCTCGTCGCTCATGGGCGGTAATCCGGCCGGGGCACCGCGCAGGCGTCCCGGCGCGGGCCGATCACTCGGCGCTGTCCGCCGGGGCGGCCGCGGCGGCGGCCTTCTCGGCCTTTTCCTCGGCGCGTTCCTGGGCCTTCTTGCCCGGGGTGCCCTTGTTGGGGTTGTTGCGGGCCTTCTTGTCCAAAACGCCGGCGGCTTCCAGCATGCGCGACACGCGGTCGGTGGGCTGGGCGCCCTTGTCGAGCCAGGCCTTCACGGCGTCCACGTCCATCTTGACGCGGTCCTCCCGATCCTTGGGCAGCAGCGGGTTGTAGGTGCCCAGCTTCTCGAGGAAGCGGCCGTCGCGCGGCATGCGGCTGTCGGCGGCGACGATACGGTAGAAGGGGCGCTTGTTCGAGCCGGCGCGGGCGAGACGGATTTTCATGGCCATGGGGGTATCTCCTTTGAATGGCTGGGGCGCGGGCCCCGTTATCCTTGATGCTTTTTGTGGTGCTGAATGACTTCAGCGATGATGAAGTTCAGCAACTTCCTGGCGAATTCCGGATCCAGATCGGCATCCAGCGCCAGTTTCTGCAGCCGTTCGATCTGGCGCGCCTCGCGCCGGGGATCGGACGGCGGAAGATCGTGTTCAGCCTTGAGCTGCCCCACGGCCTGGGTCTGCTTGAACCGTTCGGCCAGCGTGTAGACCAGGATCGCGTCCAGACGGTCGATGCTGTCGCGATGGCCGGTCAGCATGTCGGCGGTGTCCTGGGGTGTGTCACTCATAGGCTGCTCCGATGCGCTGGGGCATGTGGGGCCGGCCCGCCGGTATAGGGACTTTCGTGCACGGGCCGACTCATTTCTTCTTTCCGAAACCGCCGAGGCCCGGAGGCAGTTGCGTGCCGCCCCCCATCCCCGGCATCCCGCCGGGCATCCCCTTGCCGCCGCCAAGTGCCTTGGTAGCCTCTTCCAGGGCCTTTGGGTCTTGCATGTCGGGCATGCCACCGCCGCCTGCCCCCTTTCCGCCCATCATGCCCTGCATGGCCTGCTTGAGCGCGCCGCCTTTGCCCATCTTGCCCATCTTCTTCATCATGTCGGCCATCTGCCGGTGCATCTTGAGAAGCTGGTTGAGTTCGGAAACCTCCAGCCCCGCACCCTTGGCGATCCGCTTCTTGCGGCTGGCCTGAAGGATCTGCGGGTTGGCACGTTCCGTCTTGGTCATTGAGTTGATGAGTGCCACCTGGCGCTTGAAGACATCCTCGTCGACGCCGGCGTTCTGCATCTGCTTGGCGGCCTTCTTCATGCCCGGCATCATGCCCATCACACCTTCCATGCCGCCCATCTTCTGCATCTGGTCCAGCTGCATCTTCATGTCGTTCATGTTGAACCGGCCCTTCTGGAACCGCTTCATCATGCGTTCGGCCTGTTCGGCCTCGATGGTTTCCTGCGCCTTCTCGACCAGCGAAACGATGTCGCCCATGCCCAGGATACGGCCCGCGATGCGTTCGGCGTGGAACTCCTCGATGGCGTCCATCTTTTCACCCAGGCCGACGAAACGGATGGGCTTTCCGGTGACCGCGCGCATGGACAGGGCCGCGCCGCCGCGTCCGTCGCCGTCCATCCGGGTCAGGACCACGCCCGAAACGCCGATCTTGTCGTCGAATTCGGTGGCCACATTCACCGCGTCCTGGCCGGTCAGGCCATCGACCACCAGCAGGGTCTCGCGCGGGTTGGCCACGTCGCGGACCTCGGCGGCCTGCTGGATCAGTTCCTCGTCGATATGCAGCCGCCCGGCGGTGTCGAGCATGTAGACATCATAGCCGCCGAGGCTGGCCTGTGTCTTGGCGCGCTTGGCGATCTGGACGGGGCTTTCGCCCTTGACGATCGAGAGGGTGTCAACCCCGATCTGGGTGCCCAGGATCTGCAGCTGTTCCATGGCCGCGGGCCGGTTCACGTCGAGCGAGGCCATGAGGACCTTCTTGCCCTCGCGGTCCTTCAGGCGCTTGGCCAGTTTGGCGGTTGTCGTCGTCTTGCCCGAGCCCTGCAGGCCCACCATCAGGATCGGCGCGGGCGGATTGTCGACCTTGAGCTTGCCGGGGTCGCTGTCGCCGGTGAGGACATGGACCAGTTCGTCATGGACGATCTTGACGACCTGCTGGCCCGGCGTGACCGATTTCGTGACCGCCTGCCCGGTGGCCTTCTTCTGTACCGCCTTGGCGAAATCGCGCGCGACGGGGAGCGAGACGTCGGCCTCCAGCAGGGCGACGCGGACCTCGCGCAGGGCGGTCTTGACGTCCTCCTCGGAGAGCGCGCCCTGTTTGGTCAGCCGCTCGAAGACGCCGGACAGGCGGTCGGAAAGACTCTCGAACATCATGCGCCTCCTTCGGCGGTTTCTCTCTGCCCACCCCATATGGGAACGGACGGCTCGCGATGGAACGCCTCCCCGGATGCGGAAAACGGGCGAACGCATCTTGCCCCCGTGGGCGAAACCTCGCTGACGGGGGGCGATCCCTGACCGGGCAGGGACCGGAAAGTCGACGCTTTCCGGATGTTGGGTGCCGCTTAGGCTGTCGATGCGCCGGAGTCAAGACGTGGGCCAGCGGTACCGACCCTCAGGCGCGCACCTCGAAGGGATGGGGGGGCTCCCCCTCGGCCGCCGGCGCGGTCTCGACCTCGGCCACGCGGGCGGCCGGCGGGCCGTCATGCAGCCGGGTGCGCATGTCCTCGACCGCCGCTGCCGGTCCCGAGATCAGCGCTTCGACCGAGCCGTCGGGCCGGTTGCGCACCCACCCTGAAAGGCCCAGCGCGCGGGCCCGCTCCTGCGTCCAGGCACGAAAACTCACGCCCTGGACCCGGCCGGTGATGCGTGCGTGCAGAGCTGTGCGGGTCATGGCGGCCCCTCTCGCTACAGCCACGACCTTAAACCCCGGTCCTGCCGCCGCGCAAGACCGGCCCCGTTGCAATCAGACCCATGATCCGGGTAACTGGACCACAGTGAAGGGGTTGGGGCCGATGGACAATTGGGACGAGATTCGCACCGCCTACCAGGTGGCCCGGGTCGGCACCGTCAGCGGCGCGGCCGAGGTCTTGGGCGTCCACCATGCCACGGTGATCCGGCATATCGACGCGCTGGAGGAGCGCCTGGGCACCCGTCTGTTCCAGCGTCACGCCCGGGGCTATACCCCCACCGAGGCGGGCCAGGACCTGATGCAGGTGGCCGCGACCACCGATGACCAGCTGACCCAACTGGCCGGCCGGATAAAGGGCCAGGGCGAAGGCGTCACCGGCGAACTGGTCATCACTTCGCTGGAGGCGTTCTCGCCCGAGTTGACGCCGGTGCTGGCCTCGTTCCGGGCGGCCTATCCCGAAATCAGCATCCGCTACCTGACGGGCCAGCGCCTGTTCCGCCTGGAATACGGTGAGGCGCATGTCGCCGTCCGCGCGGGCAAGGCCCCCGACCAGCCCGACAACGTGGTGCAGAAATTCATCCGGCAGTCGGCACACCTCGTGGCATCTAACAATTATGTCGCGCGGTACGGCCTGCCCGCTGGCGAAGACGATCTGGCCCGGCACTGGTTCGTCGGCCCCGAGGACAAGGCCAGCCGCGCGCCCTTTGATCAGTGGCTTGCGAGGGCCGTGCCCCCGGACCGGGTGATCTTTCGCACGTCAACTACGCGAAACACCGTCGATGCTGTCCTCGCGGGCGTGGGCATCGGCTTTGTCAGTTTCGGCGAACTGGAGCGCCACGCCGATCTTGTCGAGGTCCTGCCCGCGCAGGAAGACTGGGGCGGTCAGCTCTGGCTGGTCACCCACGTGGACCTGCACCGCACGACCAAGGTCCAGGCCTTTCTGAAACACCTGAAGGATTGGGCGCGGGCGGAGCAGGGGTAAGCCCCGGCGCGCCAAGCCTCATGGTTGCTTATCCTGGGTCGACCGACTGCGCCCCGGAAGTGGCCAATTCCCCGGCGAGGAACCGTTCGAACGCGTCCAGGTCGATCTGGTCGAACTGGCCGAAGCCCTGCATCCAGACGCTGGCCGCGCGTAGGGCGTCGGGTTCCAGCCTGCACCATTTTACCCGGCCCCGCCTGTCCTGGCTGATCAACCCGGCGCGTGTCAGGATCGCGAGGTGCTTGGAGATCGCGGCCAGCGACATCGCGAAGGGCGCCGCGACATCGGTGACGGCCATGTCATCCTCGAGCAGCATCGACAGGATGGCCCGTCGGGTCGGATCGGCCAGGGCCGCGAAAACGGTGTCCAGTGAGGCGCTCATGCCCCCATGAAGCGCCAAACGCACCAAACGTCAACCAGCTGGTTGAATATGGCGGGCCGGTCCTTCGGGGTGTGACAGGCTGGCACATTTCCATAACACCCCTATTTTTCAATGACTTGGTTCCGTGCGCGTCGGCGTTGACTCTGGTCCCCGCCCGGCTTAGCACAACCGCAACTGAGGAAAGGGGTGACGGCCTTGTCCGATCACGATCCAAAGGACCGCCTGAAGGCGCTTGAGGAGAAGATCGCAGCGGCCAGGGGCGACGAGGTCGCAAAGCACCATTCCGAGGAACATTATTCCCAGGCGCAGCACGCCTGGCGGATGGTGATCGAGCTTGTGGCCGGTCTGGGGATCGGTTTCGGAATAGGATACGGGTTGGACGCCCTTCTGGGCACGCAGCCCTGGTTGATGGTGGTATTCGTTTTCTTGGGCCTCGCGGCCGGTGTCAAAACCATGATGCGAACGGCCGAAGAAATGCAGAACACGCAGCTGTCCCGACAGCGCGGCGAAGACGGGAAAGACGAACGCGATGGCGACTGAGACAACCGGAGAAGAGAGCGGCCTGGTTTTCCACCCGATGGACCAGTTCATTGTCGAACCGCTGTTCGGCACCGGCACGGTCAACTGGTACACGCCCACGAACGCGACGCTTTGGATGGCGTTGGCTGTCGTTGGTGTTGTCCTTTTGCTGGTGCTGGGCACGCGGCACAGGGCCATCGTGCCCGACCGCACGCAGTCGGTTGCCGAGCTTGCCTACGGGTTTGTCTACAAGATGGTCGAGGACGTGGCGGGCAAGGAGGCCGTGGTCTTCTTTCCCTACATCATGACACTGTTCATGTTCATCGTTTTCGCCAACTTCCTCGGGCTGGTGCCCACGGCCTTTACGACGACATCACACTTCGCGGTCACGGTGCTGCTCGCGCTGGCAGTGTTCCTGACGGTCACAATCCTCGGCTTCGTCAAGAACGGGACGAAGTTCCTCGGGCTGTTCTGGATCGATAGTGCCCCGCTGGCGCTGCGTCCGGTCCTGGCCGTGATCGAGCTGATCTCGTATTTCGTCCGCCCCGTCAGCCATTCCATCCGTCTGGCTGGAAACCTCATGGCCGGCCACGCCGTGATCAAGGTTTTCGCGGGTTTCGCCGCTATCGCCGTTGTCAGCCCGCTATCGGTTCTCGCGATCACCGCAATGTACGGGCTCGAGGTGCTGGTGTCCTTCATCCAAGCCTATGTCTTCACCATTCTGACCTGCGTGTATCTCAAGGATGCTCTGCACCCGTCGCACTAGGGTCCGAACCCCAATCCCGAAACTTCCAAATCAATCGTAAGGAGAACTCTCATGGAAGGCGAACTCGCACATATCGGCGCCGGTCTGGCTGCAATCGGCTCCGGCGCGGCAGCCATCGGTGTGGGCGCCGTGGCCGGCAACTTCCTGGCCGGCGCACTGCGCAACCCTTCGGCGGCCGCTGGCCAGACCGCGACCCTGTTCATTGGCATCGCCTTCGCAGAGGCGCTGGGGATTTTCTCGTTCCTTGTCGCGCTGCTTCTGATGTTCGCTGTCTGAGCCTTACGAACCACCATCCTTGCGTGCGGGCGGCGCGGCGACGGGCCGCCCGACAGTGAGACCAGGTTCCGACGGAGGACGTCATGGCGACCGAAACACCCGGGCAAACCGCAAGCACCTGCATTGGCGCGGATGGCTCTGCCATCGGCATGCCGCAGCTGTGTTTCGACTGGTGGCCCAACCAGATCTTCTGGCTCGTACTCGCGCTCGTGGCGATCTATTTCGTGCTATCGCGCATAGCGCTGCCGCGCATTGCCGCGGTCCTGGCCGAGCGCGCGGGTACGATCACCAACGACATTGCTGCCGCCGACGAGCTCAAGCAAAAAGCGACGGAAGCCGAGCAAGCCTACGAGAAGGCCCTTGCCGACGCCCGCGCCGAGGCGCAGCGCATTGCCGCCGAGACCAAGGCCGGCATCCAGGCCGAACTGGACGCGGAGATGGAAAAGGCCGATGCCGAGATCGCGGCCCGCACGGCCGAGAGCGAGAAGGCCATCGCCGAGATCCAGGCCAGCGCCCGCGAAAGCGTTCGCGATGTTGCCAAGGATGTCGCCAAGGACATCGTCACCGCGATGGGCGGCACGGCAGACGGCCGCACCGTCACCGCCGCCGTTGATGCCAAGATGAAGGGGTAAGCGCCATGAACAGGCTGATCGCAACCTCCGCGCTCGCACTGGCCGGCTCGCCCGCGCTGGCCGCAAGCGGCGAGTATGGCTTTTTCTCGCTCAACAACACCGACTTCATCGTGCTGCTGGGCTTCATCGTCTTCATTGGCGTTCTCATCTACTTCAAGGTGCCCGGCAGACTTAGCAAAATGCTGGACGACCGCGCGGCTGGTATCCAGTCTGAACTCGATGAGGCCAAGGCCCTGCGCGAAGAGGCGCAGACGTTGCTCGCCTCTTACGAGCGCAAGCAGAAAGAGGTGCAGGCGCAGGCCGACCGCATTGTCGAGACCGCCCGGGAAGAGGCCAAGACCTCGGCCAACCAGGCCAAGGAAGACATCAAGGCCTCGGTCGCGCGCCGCCTTGCCGCCGCCGAGGAACAGATCGAGAGCGCCAAGGACGCGGCCCTGCGCGATGTCCAGGCTCAGGCCGTTGACGTGGCCATCAGCGCGGCGCGCGATGTGATCGCCAAACAGACCGACGCGGACAGCGCCAACAAGCGTATCGATGACTCGATCGCCGAGGTGGGCGCCAAGCTTCACTGAGCATGGTTGCAGATTTCTTGAAACGGCCCGGGTCCAGCGCCCGGGCCTTTTTCATGTATGGCTATGCACGACCGCGTCCCCGGGCAGTCATCGGCCGACCTCGTGATCGTAGCGTTGCCGGGCGATCCCCTCGTTACGTTCGGCCTGTTTGTGATCCCACAGGGCCTGTTCGACGAAGGACAGATGCGCCGCGACCGCCGCGCGCGCCTCGACCGCATCCCGCGCCTGAAGCGCTTCGTTGATGGCGCGGTGCTGGTCCAGCAGGCTGTCGCGGGTCATGCGCTGCTTGAACATGATCTGGCGGTTGTAGAAGACGCCCTCGCGCAGGAGCTGATACATGGACCGCATCATGTGCAGCATGATCACGTTGTGGCTGGCTTCGATGATCGAGAGGTGAAAATCCGCATCCAGGGCGGCCTCTTCCTGCGGGTTCCGCTTGGAATGTGCGGACGCCATCTTGTCGTAAAGCGTGGCGATCACTTTCAGGTCAGTTGGAGTGCCATGAAGCGCGGCCCGCTCGGCGGCCAGGCCCTCCATGTCGCGGCGGAAGGCGATGTAGTCGAAAACAGCCTCGTCATGGGTGGAAAAGAGGCGCACCAGAGCATCGGAAAAGGCATTGCCGAAAACCTCGGCCACGTAGACACCGGAACTGGCCCGGCTGGCCAGTAGACCGGACTCCTGCAACTCGGCCAGGGCCGTGCGCAGGGAAGGGCGCGAGACGCCCAGCCGTTCGGACATTTCCCTTTCCGAGGGCAGGCGTTCCCCCGGGCGCAGGATGCCCCGCAGGATCAGCCGCTCGATCTGGTGCACGACCGAGTCGGACAGCTTTTCCGGGTGAACGGGCTGGAAGGGCATGGCGACCTCGGGTCATTGGGCTGGTCAAATCCTATGACCAAAGGCCGTCATGCTCAATGGGACACGAATCCGGGTCAGATCCAGCCCCGCCCCGGTGTCGCGCTCTCAGCCGTTGGGCGTGATGGTGATCTCGACCCGGCGGTTCTGGGCGCGACCTTCGGGGGTCAGGTTGGTGGCCACCGGCGCATTCTCGCCGCGCCCGATCGAGCGGACCCTATCCGGTGACACGCCGGCGCTGATCAGCACGGAACTGACCGCCTGGGCGCGCCGCGCCGAGAGGTCCTGATTATAGGACGCCGCCCCGGTGTTGTCGGTATGCCCGATGACGTTGACGGTGGTGCCCGCGTAGCGATTGATCGAGGCCGCCAGCGTGGTCAGGTCCGACCGCAGCGCGCCGGTCAACTGGGCGCTGTCGGTCGGAAACAGGATATCCTGCGGCAGGGTCACGATCAGCTGATCGCCGGTGTTCACGATGTTCGCGTTGTTGCCCATCTGCTGGCGCAGTTCGGCCTCTTGCCGGTCCAGTTGCGCGCCTCCGACGGCGCCGAGGCCGCCACCCACCAGAGCACCGACGACGGCGCCGCGGCGGCGTTCCTCGGCATTGTCGCCGGACGCGATGCCCACAAGGGCCCCAAGGCCCGCGCCCACCGTCGCACCGGTCTGCTTGTTGCGGTTGGGGTTGTTGGGGTCGGTCATTTCCTCACAGGCGGCAACGAAGAGGAGTGATGCGGCCATGACGGCCTTTGTAATCTTGGAAATCTGCATGTGTCTTCTTTCACCTTGACGATTGGGCGCGGACTTACCGCCCCCTGAATGTCTGACACCCTAACATATCCCGGAGCGGATCGTGATATGCAATATCAGCGTCACTGCGCGCCGGTTTC
>NZ_JBKOTX010000159.1:0-12699 GCF_047086965.1 Roseovarius halophilus (ex Wu et al. 2025)
CGGGGTGGTGGCAGTACAACACGGGGTTGGTGGACGACGTGCGGGTGGTATTGTGGGTGGTGGTTGTGGTTTTGGTCGGGGGGGGGGCAGGTGCCGCCGACGCGGCCGCACAGGCCGCGATCGGGGCCATCCATGACGGCGCGGCCGAGGCCGACGTGGCCGCCGAGTGCCTCGCCGCGATGACAAGGGCAGGCGGCACGCCGCCCGGCTTCGGCCCGTTCCTGTGTCCCGCGCACCGCATGGCCGAAGAACATACCAGCTGGGGCGAGGGCGTGCACCGCGACGCCGTGTTTCTGGAAATCGCCGGCTGCGTGGCGCGGTACAACGCGCCGATGGGGCGGCTGGTGCATATCGGCGCCATTTCCGACGCGGACGCGGCGATGGCCGAGCTCAGCCGGGCGGCCTTCGACGCCACGCTGGCGGCGCTGCGGCCGGGCGTGCGGGCGCGCGATGTCTATGCGGCGTGGCAGGCGGTAGTGGACGCGGCCGGGATGCCCGAATACCGCCGCCATCATTGCGGCTATCAGGTGGGTATCGGGTTTCCGCCCTCTTGGACGGGCGGGCCGCGCGTGACCGCGCTGCGCCACGATTCCGACCTCGAGATCACCGAGGGCATGACATTTCACCTGATGTCGTGGTTCACCGGGACGGGGCGCGGGAATTTCTTCGTCTCCAACACGGTTCTTCTGGGCCCGGACGGGGCGGAGGTACTGAACGATACGCCGCCCGGCCCGCACGTCGCCTGAGCGGCACGACAGGTCGCGTGGCCGCGACAAGGCCGCCGGCTTTCAGGCCAATTCCGCGGCGAGAGTTGTGTCCCGGACCTTCGCCGCGTCGGTCCGAGCTGCGCAAAGGGCGGGAAGCCAACATTCGCTGCGTCCTGAGCGAATGACCGCCATGCGCAGAGAGTGGGCTTTGCAAAATCGGCTGGCGAATCTCATTGAAGGCTATCACCACTTTAGAATGTCAACGGAAAGCTCTCAGCGCCAACTATGGAAGTCATTCGACAGGCCCCAATGGTGGAAATGAAGCTTTCCATCCATTGTCGTCAACAACAACGCCAACGTCGGCCAGTTCTGCAAAAAACCTTCGGTTTTGCCTGATTTCCTTGTCTGCTTGGTACTCCCTCTCCCAACATGAACTGTCTTCGAGGCACCTTATAAGACCCGCAAGATAGTGTTTTATAACAAAAGCCGAGTAGTAAACACTAGCGAGGTATCCGTTTGAAATCTTAACTGCCTCTATAGTCCAAGTCCGCTTTTCCTTTTTTACAAATCGCTCAAAAGTCCACGTAATGCGGTCAGGCGAAGTTTCAGAATAGAATACTGAACCATGCGCAACGATTGATCTAACTTCGTAGAGCTCATCTAGCTGATACTGGAGCCACAACAGGTTGAGCTCTCCAGTTTGGAACATTGGGTATTTTCGTAGTTTTGGGACGTTAGCCACGGCGTAGATTAGGAAATCCGTTTTTTCTTTGAAATGCCTGGGGAAACTCTGGGAAAGGCTAATAGATAAATCACGATGTTGTTCGTGTATTTTAAACACGAACTCATCGTGAGAAAACTCTAGATTTGACAGAGCAACCAATGTCTTGCCCAGAGCGCCGTATTCTCCTGAACTCGCAATGAAACCAGTTGGATCAGGATGGTAAATCAACAGATTTTTCCCAAGTTTTCATCCATGGGTGAGAGAGTGCTTTACGGAGCACCTATTGGCAACCTTTTCGGCGCGGCGGAGTGTAATTGTGGGCACATAGCCCACCATTCATGTAAGGGGCCGAGCGCTGCTTCACGTCCGCTTAGGGCTGGGAGCGGTCATCCGCTGCGTCAGGCACAAAGGTCGGCTCTGGGCCGGAAGCATCATTTACATTCAATACTCCATAGGTCGGGAAACTCCGCCCCCTCGCCGCTTGACGCGCCGGGGGTTACAGCCTGTGGCGAGGATGTGCCCGGCGGGAACCTGACGGTTCCTTTTCTCCGTCCACAAGGCGGGAACCGCGCGATTTCCGGGCGCGCGTGCCCCGGTCGCGGCGCCGGTGCGGCAAAAGCCGTACCCTTTCGCGGCGCGGGCATTCCGGGCTGGCAAGGCGGCGGGTCGCTCTGTTATGCCGGTCGGGCCGGGGGGGCGCACAGCACAGGGACCGCATTGCCGTGAACCGCTTTCTTGCCGCCGCCTGCATGGCGCTTGCCATCCTGCCCGCCGCCGCCTTTGCCGAGGAGCGCCAGTACCTGGGCCATGGCCGGTTGCTGACCAATGACATCCTCGGCGACGGGCATGACCGCTGGCGCTCGGGCTCCTACGCGGTCAGCCGCGTCTGGGGGCCGGAATGGACGGGCGCGCTGCCCGGTCGCGCGGGGCGGATGCTTGAATTCCGCATCAACGGCGAGACGATGGCGCCGCAGAACCTCAAGACGCCCGCGCCGGGCGACAGGCCTTTTGCCGGGGCGCTGTCCTTCGGGCTGCACAGCCATTTCGCCGCCGGCGCGGCGGAAATGTCGGTGGGGGCCGATCTGGTCTTCACGGGGCCGCAGACCGGCCTCGACGAATTGCAGCAGTTCCTTCACGACGTGCTGGGCGGGCGCGACCAGTCGGCCTTTACCCGCGATACCCAGATCGGCAACGACATGATCCCGACCATGGTGATCGAGGCCGGGCGGGCCGTCGGGCTGGGCGGCCCGCTGCGCCTGCGCCCCTTCGTCGAGGGGCGCTGGGGTGCCGAAAGCCTCGTGCGTGCGGGTGCGGACCTGAGTTTCGGCGTCTCGGGGCAGGGGGCGCTGCAGGTGCGCGCGCCGGTCACCGGCCATCGCTACCGGGTTGTCGATGACTCGTCGCACGGGCTGTCGCTGGTGCTCGGTGGCGACGTGGCCCATGTCGCCGACAGCGAATTCCTGCCCGGAAGCCGCGGTTTCGACCTGACGGATACCCGCACCCGCCTGCGCGCCGGGATGCGGTGGGAAAACGCCGCGGGCAGCAGCGCCTTCTACGGGCTGACATGGCTGAGCGAGGAATTCGAGGCCCAGAAAGAGGGCCAGCTTGTCGGGTCGGTGCGGCTGAACCTCAAATTCTGACGAAAAACGGGCGGGGGACTTCCCACGGCGATTCGCGTTTGCTACCCTGAAAGTAATAAAAAACGATATTGGCAGGTATACAGGCAATGAGAACGGGCTTTCGTGGCACGTTTGTCATCTCCTGGTCGCAGACGGAAGTGGACGGGCTCGAAGCCGCCCCGGTTCAGTCGCTCGATGTCGGGGCCGCGTGGTGCTGGCACGGGGATGTCGTCCGGGTGGACGGGCCGCCGGAACTGTTGCGATTCGGGAAGACAGACGCCGAGGGAATGAGCCGCCGTTGCGCGGCACGACTGGTCAGGCGCCTTGTCGGCGCGGCAATGTCAGACACGCGCGACCTGTCGGCGGTGGACGTCGAACAACCGCTCATGGACAGCGGCTTCGTCGTGACCGACGGGGCACGCAGTTACACCGTGACGGTCATCGAGGTTGGCGGCGGGGCGCCGCCGCTGTTGATGTTCCTTGACGAGATTCCACCGCGCGATACCGACATGTGGGTCGTGCACCACTCGCTTGAAGGGCCGCGCCACGCGTCCACCGGGCCCGGCAGCGGCGGGGTGATATGTTTCACGCCGGGGACGCGCATCGAGACCCCGGACGGGCCACGTCTGGTCGAGGAGCTGCGCGAAGGTGACTTCGTCCAGACCAAGGATTGCGGCGCCGAGGAAATCCAGTGGATCGGCAGCCGCCGGATGACGGGCGCGCGGCTTTTCGCCATGCCGTACCTGCGCCCCGTTCGGTTCAGGGCCGCCGCGTTGGGCACGGACAGGCCCGACGCCGCGTTGCTGGTGAGCCCCGAGCACAGGGTGCTTGTCCGCGGCGAGGTGGCGCAGGCCCTGTTCAACACGCCCGAGGTTCTGGTGGCCGCGCGCGATCTGGTCAACGGCGGCAGCGTGACGGTGGACATGGCGCTTCGCGAGGTGACCTACATCCACCTGCTTCTGCCGCGTCATCAGGTGCTTTGGGCCAACGGCGTCGAGACGGAGAGTTTCCATCCCGCCTCCACCGCGCTGTCCACGCTGGACGAGGCGGACAGGCGCCGCCTGCTGGAACGCAACCCGGCCTTCGAGCACGAGCCGCATACCTACGGGGCCTTTGCCCGGCGGCACCTCAACGGGTCCGAGGCGGCGATCCTCATGCACGAGGCCGCCTGACCGGCCGTGCCGATCGGCGGTTGACACGGGCGGGGGTGCGTATATAAGCGCGCGTTCATTGGGGTTGGTGGCCCCCGCAAGGGGATGCCTGTCGGCCGACCGGGATACGCCGGGACGCAAAGGACAACGCCCTTCTAATAACCGGAAGGAGATCAGACGGTGACCAAACGCACCTCTGCCAAGTACAAGATCGATCGCCGCATGGGCGAAAACATCTGGGGCCGCCCCAAGTCGCCGGTGAACCGCCGCGAATACGCCCCCGGCCAGCACGGCCAGCGCCGCAAGGGCAAGATGAGCGACTTCGGCCTGCAACTGCGGGCCAAGCAGAAGCTCAAGGGCTATTACGGCGACCTGACCGAGAAGCAGTTCCGCCGCATCTTCAGCGAGGCCGAACGCCTGCGCGGCGACACCGGTGAGCTGCTGATCGGCCTGCTGGAACGCCGGCTGGACGCCGTTGTCTACCGCGCCAAGTTCGTGCCGACCATCTTTGCGGCGCGTCAGTTCGTGAACCACAAGCACGTGCGCGTGAACGGCCAGATCGTGAACATCCCCTCCTATCGCGTGAAGGAAGGCGACGTGATCGAGGTGCGCGACCGGTCCAAGCAGATGGCGTCGATCCTCGAGGCCACGCAACTGGCAGAGCGGGACGTGCCCGATTACATCGAGGCGGATCATTCCAAGCTGACGGCCAAGTTCGTCCGCACGCCGGCCCTGGGCGATGTGCCCTACCCGGTGATGATGGAGCCCAACCTCGTCATCGAATTCTACGCGCAGAACTGACGACGGTTCTGCAACGGTTTCACGGGATCGGCCGCGCGGGCAACCGCCGCGGCCTTCTCCTTGTCCGGTGGCCGGGCAGGCAAGGCGGCGCGGCGCTATACACCCGCGGTTTCCGCCGCCTCCGCCAGCATCGGGGCCAGCCGGGCGGCCCATGCCGCTTGCTGGCTTTCGGTGCGGATCAGGTCGTTGCGCAGCTCGATCAGGATGTTGGGTCGTTCCCACGCGATGGCATGGCGCGCGATGGCGTCGCCCGGCAGGTGGCCGCCATAGGGTTCGTTCTCGCCCACGCAGAGGTCGGGGTCCTGCCGCATCCGTGCCAGCAAGGGCCGCGCGAGCCGCCTGTCGGCAGCGTATAAAAGCCCCACGTGCCACGGCCGCGGCGGGCGCCCGCGCAGTTGAGGGGTGAAGGAATGGACCGACACGATGACCGTGTCGTCGCGCCGCGCCGCCAGCTCGGCCAGCGCGGTGTGATAAGGCCGGTAGCAGCCGTTCAGGCGCTTTTCCAGCTCCCCCGGCCCGGCATGACGATTGCCGGGGATCACCGAGCCGTCATACAGTTTCATCAGCAGGGTCGGGTCGTCCTCGCCGCGGTTGGGGTCGATCACGAGACGCGAGAAATTGGCGCATATGGCCGGGCCGTCGAGCCGCCGCGCCAGTTCCCGCGCCACGCCCTTGGCGCCGACGTCATAGGCGATATGACGCGCCATGTCCGTTTCGGGCAGGCCAAGGCTGCCATCCCCGACGAATGGCGGCACCGTGTTCGTCGCGTGATCGCAGGTCACCAGCCACCGGGCCGGGCGGGTGGCCCCGTCAGTATGAAATGGTCGATATGTCATGCACCTGTCTTTCGTGTCGGGCATTCTTAGGCCAGCCGGTTCGGAATGTGAATTCGGGAATGGACTTCCGCGGTATGTTAGCGTTAACACGCGAATGCGCACAAGCACATCCCGGAACCGGCAGCGCCCTTGACAGGCGGCGCCGGCGCGAACAGACGATACCGATCACCAAACGAAGGACCGCCCCAATGAGACGCCATCGCAACGTCAAGATCGTGGCCACGCTCGGCCCTGCCTCCTCGGATTACGACACGATCCGGGCCCTGCACGAGGCCGGGGCGGATGTCTTCCGGCTGAACATGAGCCACGGCCAGCATGACGAGATCGCCGAGAAGCACCGGATCATCCGCCAGATCGAGGCCGATCTCGACAGCCCGATCGGCATCCTTGCCGATCTGCAGGGGCCCAAGCTGCGTGTCGGGGTCTTTGCCAAGGGCGAGGAGGACCTGCAGGAGGGCGCGGCCTTCCGGCTCGATCTCGATCCGGCCGAGGGTGACGCCACGCGCGTCGAACTGCCCCACCCCGAGATCTTCGCGGCGCTCGAACCCGGCGCCACGCTGCTGGTGAACGATGGCAAGATCAGGCTCCGCGTGACCGAGTGCGGGAGCGATTTCGCCGAGACCGAGGTGATATTCGGCGGGACGATCTCGAACCGCAAAGGGGTCAACGTGCCCGACGTGGTGCTGCCGGTGGCGGCGCTGTCGGAAAAGGACCGCGAGGATCTGGAATTCGTCTGCGGGCTTGGCGTCGACTGGCTGGCACTGAGCTTCGTGCAGCGCGCGCAGGACGTCGAGGAGGCGCGCGAGCTGGCCGATGGCCGGGCCGCCATCCTGTCCAAGATCGAGAAACCCTCGGCGGTGGAGTGGTTCGACAACATCCTTGCCGCCTCGGACGGTATCATGGTGGCACGCGGGGATCTGGGGGTGGAATTGCCCGTGCAGAACGTGCCGCCCATCCAGAAACGTCTTGTGCGCAAGTGCCGCGCGGCGGCCAAGCCGGTGATCGTGGCCACGCAGATGCTCGAATCCATGATCGAATCGCCCATGCCGACGCGGGCCGAGGTCTCGGACGTGGCGGCGGCCATCTACGAGGGGACCGACGCCATCATGCTGTCGGCCGAGTCGGCGGCGGGGGACTACCCGGTCGAGGCGGTGACGACGATGGACAACGTGGCCCGCGAGGTGGAAGACGATCCGACCTATACCGAGATCATCGAGGCGTCGCGCCGGATCAGCCGGACGACCGTGGCCGAGGGCATCGTCGTCGCCGCCCGCGAGATCGCCGAAGCGACCGACATCAAGGTGATCTGCTGTTTCACCCAGTCGGGCACGACCGCGTTGCTGACCTCGCGGGAACGTCCCCGCGTGCCGATCATCGGCATGACCAGCCTGCGCGGCACGGCCCGGCGGCTGGCGCTGAGCTGGGGGGTGAACTGCGTCATGACCGGCGAACTGGAGCGGTTCAAGCAGGCGGTGCTGACCGCGGCGCGCGCCGCGCGCGAACAGGGCTATGCCGAGCCGCTCGACCAGATCGTCGTCACCGCGGGCGTTCCATTCAACGTGCCGGGCACGACCAACATCCTGCGCGTCGCGCCCTGTCAGGAAAGTTTGATCTATTCCACCGATCCGGGATAACCTTTCGGTGGATGCGCGCGGCTGCGCGCGGAGGTTCCGATGGACCCTGACCTGACACTGACGCTGGGCGTGGTGCTTGCCGTCTTCAGCGTGCCGGCCATGCTCGCGGCCGTGGCCGAGAACCGCGCGCCGCGCGTTTCGCTGGCGGCGCTGATCGTGGCCGCGGCGATGATCGGCTGGGCGCTGATCTCCAAGCCCGACGGCTACAGGCTGGCGGACCTCCCCCGTGTCCTCATCGAGGTGGCGGCCCGGTACCTGCCTTGATCGTGATCCCCCCTTGCCTTGGTGGCAGCGATTGCGTATACGGCGCCCTCTAGCGCGCGTCCGGCCGACGTGGCATGCCGAGCCGCGCGACAAACCGACCGAAAGAGGAGCCGGAAATGCCCAAGATGAAAACCAAGTCGAGCTGCAAGAAGCGGTTCAAGGTGACGGCCAAGGGCCGCGTGGTGGCCGGTCAGGCCGGCAAGCGCCACGGCATGATCAAGCGTACCAACAAGTTCATCCGCAACGCGCGTGGGACAACCACGCTCTGCAAGGCCGACGAAAGCATCATCAAGCCGATGATGCCCTACTCGCGCTGAGCCCACAGGAGGATCGTCAATATGGCACGCGTCAAAGGTGGGGTTGTCACCCACGCCCGTCACAGGAAAATCACCAAGGCCGCCAAAGGCTATTACGGCCGCCGCAAGAACACCTTCAAGGTGGCCACGCAGGCCGTCGACAAGGCCAACCAGTACGCCACGCGCGACCGCAAGAACCGCAAGCGCAATTTCCGCGCGCTGTGGATCCAGCGGATCAACGCCGCCGTGCGCGCCCATGACGAGGCGCTGAGCTATTCGCGCTTCATCAATGGCCTGGGCAAGGCCGGCATCGACGTCGACCGCAAGGTTCTGGCCGATCTGGCCGTTCACGAACCCGATGCCTTCGGCGCCATCGTCGATCAGGCGAAAAGCGCGCTGGCCCGGTAAGCCGGTCGCGTCCGGAGGGACAGGAAATGCCGCCGGCCCCGGGGCCGGCGGCATTTTTCATTGGCCCGGGCTGCCATGCAATTGTCACCGTCACGCCCGGGAATCGCGGGTTTCCCCGCCCATTGTGGCGCCCTGACCGTCACCACAGGGCCAAAGAGCACCAACCCATGTCACAAGAGGAAAACCCCGATCCGCGGACGCAGGCCTCGCTCAGCGCGAAGGCGCGGCGCCTTCTGGCCGCGCATGACAGCGAAGTGAGACGCCGCGCCGCCTGAGCCGCCTAAACCGCACCGGGCCAGGCCGCGCGCGGGGCGGACGGGCTCGATGGCGGCCGGTGACGGCGCCGGCTTGCGCTGAGGCCGAAGGCGGGGTAACCGGGGCGCAAAGCGTCAACCGGTGAGACTGATGGACGATCTACGCGAAAAGTACCTTGCCGCCATCGCCGACGCGGCAGACGAGGCCGCACTGGAGGACCTGCGCGTGCAGGCCGTCGGCAAGAAGGGCGAAGTCAGCCTGAAAATGCGCGAACTCGGCAAGATGAGCCCCGAGGAGCGGCAAGTGATGGGCCCCAAGCTCAACGCGCTCAAGAACGAGATAACGAGCGCGCTCGCCGCCCGCAAGGAGGCGCTGGCCGATGCCGCGCTGGACGAACGGCTGCGGGCCGAATGGCTGGACGTCACGCTGCCGGGCCGGCCGCGCCGCAACGGCACCATTCACCCCGTCAGCCAGGTGACCGAGGAGGTCACGGCGATCTTCGCCGACATGGGCTTCGCCGTGGCCGAGGGGCCGCAGATCGAAAGCGACTGGTACAATTTCGACGCGCTGAACATCCCCAGCCACCACCCCGCGCGGGCCGAGATGGATACCTTCTACACGCACCGCGCGGAGGGGGACGACCGCCCGCCGCACGTGCTGCGCACCCATACCAGCCCGGTGCAGATCCGCACGATGCAGGCGCAGGGCGCGCCGCTGCGCGTCATCGCGCCGGGCCGCGTCTACCGCGCGGATTACGACCAGACACACACGCCCATGTTCCACCAGGTCGAGGGGCTGGCGATCGACCGCGACATCTCGATGGCCAACCTCAAGTGGTGCCTGGAGGAGTTCGTCAAGGCGTTCTTCGAGGTCGACGACGTCGAGCTGCGCTTCCGCGCCTCGCATTTCCCGTTCACCGAACCCTCGGCCGAGGTCGATATCCGCTGCTCGTGGCAGGACGGCACGCTCAAGGTGGGTGAAGGCGACGACTGGCTGGAAATCCTCGGCAGCGGCATGGTCCACCCCAAGGTGCTGGAGGCCGGCAATATCGACCCGGCGCATTGGCAGGGCTTCGCCTTCGGCCTCGGGATCGACCGGATCGCGATGCTGAAATACGGCATCCCCGACCTGCGGGCGTTCTTCGATTCGGACCTGCGCTGGCTGCGGCATTACGGGTTTGCCAGCCTCGACGTGCCCACGCTGCATGGTGGGCTGAGCCGCTGAGCCCCCGCGCCGCCACGGGCCCTTTCCCCCGGCCGCGCCACCGCCTATCCTGACAGCGCGGAAAGGGGGCAGACGGGGGCGGACATGCTGCATGTCACCGACAGCATCACGATCGAGGACTGGGAACTGACCGAGCAGTTCACCCGCGCCGGCGGCCCCGGCGGGCAGAACGTGAACAAGGTGTCCACGGCGGTCGAACTGCGCTTCGAGGCGGCGCGCTCCCCCAACCTGCCGGAGGCGGTGAAACGGCGCCTGCAGCGGCTGGCCGGGCGGCGCTGGACAAAGGACGGCGCGGTGGTGATCCAGGTGTCCGAGGAACGCGCGCAAGCCCGCAACCGCGAGATCGCGCGCCAGCGCCTCGCCGACCTGGTGCGCAAGGCCACCGAGAAGCCCAAACGGCGCATCCCCACCAAGCCGACGCTTGGCAGCAAGAAACGGCGGCTCAAGGCGAAGAAAGAGCTGGGGGAGAAGAAGGCTTTGCGGGGGAGGGTGTCGGGGGAAGATTGAGGTCGCCGGTCTCCTTGGCCCTCAAGTCCTCAGAAAAAAAGCCTTTCTTTCCGCCATTCGGTAGGAAAACCCATTGAAGGCAGGTGTTGGTTTGCCTCGGGGTACTGAGTAAAAAGTCGGTCCAACTCAGGTCCAATGCTAGTCAAACCCGCGCGCTTGGAGATAGTCTGTAAAGCCGCAAGTGCTGTGTAGAGCCGGTTTAGTTGGAATTGGGTTGGATCAGTGCCGGGAAGTTCAACTAGTTCAATGGATTTGTCGAGCTGCCTTTTGACGCCGTCTGGCGCGGTAAAGTTTCTATTGAAGAGTCTATTGTGATGAGCGCAATGATTTCTCACATCACGGACGCAATGAAGCCAGTTGGTTAGCTTTTTAAATTTGTCAGGGCCGATATTCTTCCGCGACCATCTGTCTAATTTGTGTGTCTCAATGGTTTCAGTGCTTACGCTGTTTAGTAACGTGAGCATATTGCCAAATGTCATAAGCTCGACAACCATCCAGCTAGGAGGCATTAGACTATAAAAGCTGCAAAATTCGTTATAATACTGCTCTCGAAAATGCCTAGCGAATGCCTCTTGAGAGCTGAGAAAAGAACCTCGTATCTTGTTTATTGTGTCCGCGTAAGATGTTGTGTTTCGGCCAAAAAGACTTGAATCCAAATACCAAAAGGCGTTGTTTGTTGCCGAGCACATATACTCGTTAAAACTATTTCTTACGAAGATCTCGACACGTTGGATGTGTTTGAAAACAGCTAAACGCAGTTTCTCGTCGAAATCGTGAAGCGCCGCAATTTGTTCGAGAGTGGTTCCCTCAACAAACGCCCGATCCTTGCCTCGATAAGGCAGCATATAGGCTTTGAGGCGGTAATAGCCTTTTTCTTCTAAGTGTTTTCTCGCACTATTGTCGCAAGTGATCTTGAGTCCTCTGCTTTTGAGGTGCTCTATCTGATCTGAGACGTCGATTGGAGAGCGTGAATAAGGCGTAAGCATCTGTTCTCTAAAAGAAAAGGCCTCTCCGCTTACGAGCAGTTACGCTCTGGGAGAGGCCGTTGATGGCTATACAAATATCACCAAATGTGGATTATGGCAAGGGTAAAAGCGTGGAAAAGGCTGTGGATATATCGGCAGATTGCCCGGTAATTCTAAACCACAACCTCCATCGCATCCTGCTCCCCGACCCCGAACACTCTTTTATACCGCGCGATCTCGTCCTCCGGCCCCATGGCCTTGCGGGGGTTGTCGGAGAGTTTGACGGTGGGGTGGCCGTTGGCCGAAACGGCCTTGCAGACCAGGGAGAAGGGCGCGAGGGCGTCGTCCGGGGTCAGCCCGCGGAAGTCATTGGTCAGAAGCGTGCCCCAGCCGAAGCTGACGCGGGTGCGCCCGGCGAATTGCCGGTGCGGCTCGATGATCTTGTCTGCGTCGAGCCCGTCCGAGAAGATCACCAGTTTCTGGCGGGGGGCGCGCCGCGCCCCGCAGCCTGCCGCTTGAACGCATCCGGAAAATACCGGCGCTTCTTCTTCTCCATCGGACACTCCTTCCGGTATACCGAAAGCCGATCATGGGGGGGGCACCAATCCGGGGCGGGATCAACATGACGGTGACGGCGTCGAGCTTGCGGCTTGCGCCGACCATGCCCGGTCGGCCAGTCTGGCACCACTCAAACAGGCCGACGGGCTGATTCTGATCCCCGGCGAGACCGAGCATCCGTCGGCGGGCGCGGTGCTGGGATTTTCTGGCGCTCCGAGTTTCAAGGGAAGGAAGACCAAGATGAACCTTGCTTACGTCATGACCCGTCAACGCGGCGCGACGGACCGCCTGCTGAGCGGTTTCGCCGCCGATTGCACGGCGCGCGGCCTCGCGCTGACCGGGGTCGTGCAGACCAACACGGACTGTACCGATGCGCGCCTGTGCGACATGGACGTCCGGGTGTTGCCCCATGGGCCGGAATTCCGCATCTCGCAGTCGCTGGGCCCCGGGGCGCGGGGATGTCGGCTGGATCCGGCGGCGTTGGAAGAGGCCGTGGCGGCCGTCGAGCATGGTCTGGACCGGCGGCCGGACCTGCTGATCGTCAACAAGTTCGGCAAGCACGAGGCCGAAGGCCGCGGTTTCCGCGAGGTGATCGCGCGCTGCCTCGCGGCGGATGTGCCCGTGCTGACCGGGGTCAACGCGCGCAACCTCGACGCGTTCCTTGACTTCTCCGCGGGCATGGCCCGCGCGCTCGACCCCGATCCGCCGGCGCTGCGCGCGTGGGTTGCGGCCTTGCCGGCCCGGGGCGAC
>NZ_JBKOTX010000160.1:0-12688 GCF_047086965.1 Roseovarius halophilus (ex Wu et al. 2025)
CGGTTTGGGTGATAAGGTCAGTGGTAGCCGCGGCAGGGCGCGGGCACGGCCGGGCCGGCGGACCTGCAACTGGACGGAATGCTGATGCCGCAGGCGGCCAGCGTCGAGCTCGTGGAACGGATCGAGACCGCCGGCCCCTTTGGCGCCGGCGCCCCGGCGCCGCGCTATGCCTTCCCCGGCATGGCCGTGCGCCATGCCCGCCGGGTGGGCGAAAGCCACCTGAAACTGCGACTCGGCGACGGCACGGGCGGCGATCTGGACGCCATCGCCTTCGGCGCCGTCGACGGCCCGCTGGGCCCGGCGCTGGAACGCCATGGCGGCGCGCGGTTCCACCTTGCCGGCCGGTTGGAAATCAACAGTTGGGGCGGCCGGCAAACGGTGCAGTTGCGGCTCGAGGATGCCGCGCCCGCGGGCTGACAAGCTCACATCGCGCCCGCGCCCGGCCGCGCGTGCCCGCAAGGCGATTTTTTTGAAAAATGCCTCTTGCGCCCCGCGCCCGTTTTGCCTAGGACACGCCTCACACCACGGCTTGGCCCGTTCGTCTATCGGTTAGGACGCCAGGTTTTCAACCTGGAAAGAGGGGTTCGATTCCCCTACGGGCTGCCATTTATCCTTGCAAGTTATTGATTTTGCAGCGGAAATTCAGAAGGCTGGATTTCTATACATTCTCCAATGCAAGCGCACAGACAAGCTGAAATCCCCGTGAACGTTCACGAAGACGTGACCGTATATCGCACCCTGCGAAGTCGGGTGCTGTCCTGCGTCGTTCGTGAAACGCCCCAAAAACACGTTATCCGTGATAAGGCCGCGGCATTGAGTCGCTAAAGAGGATAAGGGCTTGGACGGAAATTCTGTGGTTGTATTGGTGTTGGCGCTTGCGTCAATCGTGTCGTTGGCCGGGGTGATCTACCCATTCAAGCCGTTCAAGAGCCGTTGGGTTGCCTTGGCGTCCTTCGTCAGTTGCTTCGTTCTTATCGGCGTGACCGGGCCATCGCCGGAAACTGCGGACACCGCCGCACCGGAAGGTGATGAACGGCTTTGGGTCACGTCCGAACGCTTGAACCGCCGCACATGCCCGTCGGAAAGCTGCGGTGTAGTTGGGCGACTGTTCTTCCGCGAAGGCGTGACCGTGCATGAAGAACGCGACGGTTGGGCGCGGATTTCGCAGCCCTATGACGCGTCGTGCGTCGGCGGTCGCAACGAATACGTCGATACCGGCGACGCAGCCTGCGACGATACAAACGGCATTGTTGACGGTCAGTTCGCCGAATGGGTGTCGATGGAACACCTATCGGAAACGCGCCCGCCCGATCAGGCTGCGGATGCGTCGGGGATTGAAGAATTGGTGGCCGGGTCCGACGACTTCGCGCGATACCGAGCCGCGTTCGCAGAAGCGGCCCAATCGCTGATCGCGCAGCGCCAATGCACCGAACGCGACTTCCGCGACATGGGCGGTTGGGTGAAGTCTTCCAGCCATCGCAACCAACCTGTCTATTTCACCTACTGCGGCGGTGCGACAGTAGCCAACCGGCTGTATTTGAACGCAGATACGGGCGAGATATTCAGGCAAACATGCCCCGGTCGCGTCGGTGCAGGCGAACCGGGGCTGGTTGTCCCATGGCACATAGGGATGGTTTGTCAGGGGTGTTCGCACAGCCCGGCGACGGTTGCCCTCTGATCGGCGGGAAGTACCCACAGGCGCGCCGCGGGCGGACTCAGGCATGTCCAAGAAGCCGCGCGACGGCCAGCGACAGGGGCCATCTGTTCATCGAGTAGACATGCAGGGCGGGGGCGCCGTAGGCGATCAACCGCCGTGCCTGCTCGACGGTTGCCGCCGCGGCGAGGTGCGGCATGAGCTCGGGCGTGTCCGTGCCCGCCGCGAAAAGCCGGTCCAGCCAGTCGGGGATACGCGTGCCGTTCGATCGGGCAAAGCCCCGCAACCGCGTCCAGCCCTCCAGCGGCATCAGCCCGGGAATGATCGGCGCGTCGATCCCGTGACGCGCGCAGGCCTCGATGAAACGGCCATAGGCGGCCGGGTCCAGCACGAACTGGCAATAGGCCCGGCTCGCGCCGGCATCGAGCTTTTCCTTGAGATGGTCGATATCCTCCGAAAGCGTCTCGGCCGCTGGGTGTTTCTCCGGGTAGGCGGCGACGGAGAGTTCGAAGGGATGGCGGGCGGCCAGCGCGGCAACCACGTCCGAGGCATGGTCGAAGCCCGGGGGGAGCGGGCCCGCCGACCCGCGCGGGCGGTCGCCGCGCAGGGCCAGGACACGCGTTATGCCCGCTGTCCAGAACCCGTCGGCGGCCTCCAGTACTTGTGCTTCGCTCAGGCCGAGCGCCGTCAGGTGCGCGGTCACCGGGCGCCCGCTGCGGCGGGCCACCTCGACGGCGGTGTCATGGGTACCCGTGCGCGTCGTGCCACCCGCGCCCATCGTCACCGAGAACCCGTCCCCGGCAACCGGGGCCAGACGATCGACGGTTTCGTTGAGGTTTTCGCGGCGCGTCTCCGTCTGGGGTGGAAACAGTTCGAAACTCAGCGGCACGGCGCCACCGTCCGCCTCGAAGAGCTGCCGGAGCAGCGCCTCTGTTGGTTGGGACCCCGGCTCAGGCTGCATCGCTCAGGGGGCCCAGTCACGCCCCGCGGCGCGCGCGCGCTCCCGCGCACTGGGCGTGCTGGAGGGCAGGAAAGGCATTCCGATCACCTTGGCATCCACGGGCTTTCCGGTTTCCTCGGCGTACATGTCGGGCAGTTCGACCATGAAGCGCGTCCCGTGGTCGCTCATGTCCCACGGCACGTAGCCCAGGGCGATGTTTTGACCCAGTTCGGGCGACCACCACGGCGAGGTGACATAGCCCACCCGCTCGGCCTCCGGGGTGGTGATCAGCCAGAAATCCGGGGCGTAATCCGTGACGGGCGCGCCGCCCATCACCAGCCCGACCAGCTTCAGCCGGAACGGCGGATGCCCGGCATCCATCGCGGCGCGCTGTGCCTCGAGCGCCGCCCGGCCGATATAGTCGGCACTTTTCTCGCGCGGAACCTGGTAGCCCAGATTGACCTGGAACGGCGAGGTCTCGATGTCCATGTCCTGCCCCCATGACAGGATGCCCGCGGCAATCCGGCGGTGATGCGCGGGCGCGATCACCCGCAGACCGTACCGCGCGCCCTGTCCGCGCAGGGCGTACCAGATCGCCTCGGCTGTCAGCGACGCGTCGCGGACGTAGATCTCGTATCCCTTCTCGCCCGAGAAGCCTGTCCGGCTGACCAGGACGGGACAGCCCGCCAGTTCCGTTTCCATCAGCCCGTAATAGGGGATCTCGCGAATCTCCGCGCCGAAGAGATCGCCCATGAATTCCTCGGACAGGGGCCCTTGCACCTGCAGCGGGGCGACGTCCAGTTCCGCGATGTCGACATCGAAGCCCAGCCCCACATTGACACCCTGCAACCACAAGAGCAGGTCGCTGTCGGAGGCGGAGAACCAGAATTCGTCCTTGGCGAGCCGCAGCAGGACCGGGTCGTTCACGATCCCGCCCTTTTGGTTGCACAGGATCGCGTACTTGCCGCGCATGGGGGCGATGCGCGCGGCATCGCGGGTGATGACACGGTTGACGAAGGCCTCGGCCTCTGTCCCGTAGACCCGGATTTGCCGCTCCACCGCGACGTTCCAGAGTGTCACGCGGTTCATCAGGGCGTCGTATTCGGCCATCGCGCCGCCGTCCTCGGGCTTGATGTAGCCGCGCGGGTGATACATCCTGTTGTAGACGGTGGCCCGCCAGCACCCGGCCTCGACCGACAGATGCCAGAAGGGCGACTTGCGCACCCGGGTCGAGATCAGCATCTGCACCGGGGTCGGCCCCGTCTGGCGCAGGTTGCGCGGGATCAGCCGGTCGGACTGATCGACGCCGGGAACGTTCGGATGCGCACGGTTTTCAGTCTTCATGCCGGGGTTCCTGTGCCTGCCTGCGTAACGGCTGGATGTGAAAAGGGCCGGAACGCCGTTGTCGGCCGCGGGCGTGTGGCGCAAGTTCATGCATGTTGCCGCTCCTCCCGTCGAGAGCCGCGTTCATCCGCGGCGTCATGGTGATGATAGCCGGTGATCGCCCGCCTGTAGTTGATACAAGTCAATGCAGGGCGCGGGGCCGCCGTTGGGCAGCATGCCCATGAGCGTTCGAACTGACCCGTTTTCAGCGTTGAAATTTCCCCCGCCCTGGGTGATCCCGGCCCCAAGCGGGCCGCCTTCGTGTCGCGCGTTCCTTGGGGGCTTTGGCGAAGATCAGGATGCCCGCGTTCGCGATGCCGCTCATCACGGTGCGGCAAAGCCGGATCGCCAGCGCGGTGGTGCCCGAGATTTCACCGATCACGTTGACGGGACTCATCAGCGGTGAGGGGCTGGCATAACCGCGCAGGCAGCCCGGCACGCAAGGGGCCAGCGTCGTGGTCGTGGACAACGATCCCGTGGGCGGTCGGACAACGGCACCACCGCGACCATCCTGCACAACGCGATGAACAGGAAAAGCGTGCCGATGGACGGCAGGTAGGGACCCGCGTCGTGCTCGCTCACTTGCCGGGTCTGCGCACGGATCGTCTCGACGACCGCTTTTCCGGAATTCTGCGCGCGTGTCAGGTCGCCGCTTTCCGACAGGCGCAGGCCGACGCTCGGCGCGGCCGGCGGCGATGTGTCACTCGCCATTGCTACCGCTTTCCTTGTCGACCCAGCACCCCGCGATCACACGCGCGCCGCGAGTCCCGGCAATATCGGGACCGCCACGGCCCAACCTGTCAGCCCGAACGGCCCGGGGCCGACACACGGGCCGCACCGCGCGGCCCTGCACGTTGGTGACCTGCATTTCGCGGCAGGTCTCCCCGGCCTCCCGGCTCCGCTCCCCAATGGCGCAGAAAAGGCTCACGCCCTCGGACTCGGCCATGCTGTTGTGGATGATCCCGGTGATCAACGCGGTCTTTCTCGCGCCTGCGCCGCCTGAACAGCCCGGCCGTGCCGCCGTGTTCGATGAGCGACAGCCGGGGCCGCCGGGGTTTGCATGGCCTGTTTCCTTTGGCCCATGCCGGCCCCCGTTCAGTCGCGACCGTAAAACCCGATCAGTTCGGTGAACTCGATCACGTGGGGCGCGGCCAGCCGGATGAGCTCCTCGCAGGTTGCCCCGGACCCGGCCGAGACGATGCGATCATCAAGGGCGCTCAGCCGGAAATGATAGGCATGGGGCGCGGCGCCACGGGGCGGGCACGGGCCGCCATATCCCGGCTTGCCGAAATCGTTCACCGCCTGCCGGAATCCCGGCTCGAGCGTTTCGGGCCCGAAACCCGAGCGGAGGAACTGCCAATCCGGCGGGATGCCGTAGGCGGCCCAGTGGTGGAACAGCCCACCGGGCGCGTCCGGGTCGTCGCAGACGATGAGCAATTCCCTGGCGGCCTCCGGGACACCGCTCCAGCGCAGCGCGGGCGAGACGTTCTGGCCGTCGCAGGTGAAACGCTCGGGTATCGTTTCGCCCGGGTTGAAATCGGGACTGGTGAGCATGAGCATCGCGGGCCTCCCCTTGCCGGAACCACGGCCGATTGCACACCGGCGCGGACCGTGCGTCATTGACTTGGGTCAAGCCCGCTCCCCGGGCGAGCCCTTAGCAGCAAATGCGGTTTAATCTGGCCTTCCCCGCGCGGAA
Source organism: Roseovarius halophilus (ex Wu et al. 2025) (assembly GCF_047086965.1). NCBI lineage: Bacteria > Pseudomonadati > Pseudomonadota > Alphaproteobacteria > Rhodobacterales > Roseobacteraceae > Roseovarius > Roseovarius halophilus (ex Wu et al. 2025). The sequence continues at coordinate 5,674 of NZ_JBKOTX010000160.1, forward strand.
CAAGGCCGAAGGCCGCCGCGCATCGCCGGGCCGGGGCGGCTCTGAGGGCCTCTGCGACGGTCGCGCCTAGATGAACCCCCGTTCGACAGAGACATTCCACGTCTTGCAGAATACGCGCTCCCCGTTTTCGAAGGCGTCGAGGTCGGCGGAGATGTGGAATTCATCCGGTGTCGATGTCAGCACGGTGCGGGTCCGGGTCCGGACGTCCCAATCGCCGCGGCGCAGCCCCCGGACCAGCCGTGTTTCGCCCCGTGGCGACAGGAAATCGTCCCCCTGCGAGGAATAGTATTCGAAGGCGCGGTTTTCGACATCGAGGTCGATCTCCTCCAGGTGCCGGATGCCGTTGTCGTTGATGACCTCCAGCGTCGAGACGTCATCGGCCAGGTCGCGGTGTACCAGCCAGTTGTGATGCCCCGTCTCGACGATACGTCGTGGCGTCGGCGCGGCGCCTTCGGGGTCGCCGAAGGTCCGAAGCGCCTGATCCGCGGCACGCGGCCCGCGCACCGGCAATTCCAGGGCGCTTTCCCGGGGGTGGATGGTCAGGCAGGCCGGCTCGGGCGGAGGCCAGGCCAAGGGCCAGTACGACGTCGAGATGGACAGCCGCAGCCGGTGCCCGGCAGGCAGGGACTGCGCGATGTCATTCATCTTCACCCGCACCGTGTAGCGTGTGCCGGGCTCCAGCGGTGCGGGCCTGCGGCGCGAGTCCCGGTGCGTCAGGTTGAGCATGCCGTAGGTGACGCGGGTCGCCTTGCCATCCGGGGCGACGTCCGACAGGCGAACGGCGACCATCGCCAGCGGCCTGTCGCTGGACAGCGTGAGGTCCACGCGGACCATCCCGAGGATTTCGAGCGGCGCTTCCAGCGGGGCGGAGTCGAACAGCAGCGCGCCGCCATCCTCCTGCCGCTGGTCATGGGCCAGATCCGGCCCGGCGGCATAGGAACACCACTTCCCGGCGAAAAGCCCGAGCGTCAGCGGCGACCGGATCGGCAAGGCGGCGTCGTCCGGCGCGCGCTGTCCCTCGGGCAGGATGACACCCGGGGCAAGCCCGTGCCGCCACCGCCCCACGTTGGACGACGGCCACGCGGGCTCAGCCACCCACCGGCCCGGCTTGTGCGCGTATTGCGGGCTGGGCGGCACGCTGTCCTGCATCCAGACCCGCAGCATCGGTTCGTCCATCACGCCGCTGTCGATGTCCTTGAGGCACCAATCCCACCAGCGCACCGCCTCCTGCAGAAAGCCGATGGCCGGGCCCGGCACCCCGATATGGGGGTACTTGTGGCTCCATGGCCCGATCAGGCCCTTGCGCGGCACGTCCAGGTTCGCCAGCAGACGGAACACCGCGTTCGAATACCCGTCCGCCCAGCCGCTGACGGCAAAGACAGGGCATCGCACGGCGCCGTAATCCTCGCAGATCGACCCGTGTCGCCAGTACGCGTCCCGCCGCTGGTGGCGCAGCCACGTCTCCAGCCACAGGCCACTGCCCTCCAGCCGTTCGGTCCATTGGTCGCGCCAGCGCTCGCCCACCACCTGCGGATCGGGCGGCAGCGAATTGTAAGAGAACATCACCGAGGCCCATGACAGGTTGTCGCCCAGCAGGCAGCCGCCCATGTGGTGGATGTCATCGGCATAGCGGTCATCGGTGGAACAGGCGGTGATGATGCCCGCCAGCGCCGGCGGTTGCAGGGCGGCGATCTGCAAGCCGTTGAACCCGCCCCACGAAATGCCGATCATGCCGACCTTGCCGCTGCACCACGGCTGCGCGGCCAGCCAGTCGATCACATCGCAGCCATCCCGCAGTTCCTGGTCGAGGTATTCGTCACGCAACACGCCGTCCGAGTCGCCGCTGCCCCGCAGGTCGACGCGGATACAGGCATACCCGTGGCCCGCCATGTAGGGGTGCATGACGGCGTCCCGCGGGCGCGTGGAATCGCGACGCCGGTAGGGGATGTATTCCAGCACCGCCGGGACGGGGTCGTCCTCGGCATCCTCGGGCAGCCAGATACGCGCGGCCAGCCGCGCCCCGTCACGCATGGGGATCCAGACGGTTTCGATATCCCTCACAGGGCGGGGGAAGGTGTCGCGCACGGCCGGCCCCGTCATCGCGGCGCCTCCGCGACGCGGATATCAAGCGCCTCGAGCAAGTACCGGAAGTCGTCATGCAGCGCCTCACGGCTTTGCGCGCCCATGAAGATCGCGCCCAGCTCGTGGCTGTACTGGTCATGGTGGTGGCCGTCACCCAGCCGCATCCCCTGCGCCACGTGCAACTGGATCTCGGTGCCGGGATAGAGCGCCTCCAGCGCCTTGATTTCCGCATCGGAGGGCGCGTGGGTCACGATCTCGTCGTCCGAGTGGCCGTAAAGGCGGGGCATGAACTTGGCCGCATAGCGGAACTCACCCTGCCGGGCGGGGTAGTCGGGCTTGCGCCCGAGCGCCACGTCCAGCATCACCTCCTTGTGCGGCACGCCCTCGACCTTGTCGAAAAGCGGGCTGTGCGACTTGGAGATCCGCGTGTTGATCTCGAGCAGGGACAAGCTGTCACCGCCGGCGTGATAAAAGAATTCCATGTTGAAGGGCGTATCGTCCAGCCCGATCTGCGCCAGTACCGTGGCGGCCGAGGCCCGCATCCGCGCCTTTACCGGCTCAGGCAGCGACGACGGGTATTCGTACCGTTCAAGGCTGGACCGGTTCGGCCCGCGGATCGAATCCACGATGCCGTAAACCTGCGTCTCGCCGTTGAAGACATAACCCTCCAGCGTGCATTGCCGACCGACCGAGATGATTTCCTCGGCGATGCACGTCGCGGCCCCTGCCCGGGCGATTTCCTCGGGCAGGTCCGCATGACCCATCAACACCTCCAGCGGCTCGGCGAACCGGTGGATGCCCGCGCGCGTCTTGCCCAGCGCATGTTCGTAATCCGCCCTGTCGTCCACCCGGAAGCCCAGCAGCGAGGAATGCGCCGTCACCGGCTTGAGCCAGAAGGGATACGCCAGCGGCGGCCTGTCCGGATCGGCCGCATGGGGATCAACCAGTTCGAAGCGCGGCAACTGCTCGGGCAGCACCTTGGCCTGTTCGATCCGGCTCCAGTACTTGTGCTGGCAGCGCAGGACGCTTTCGAGGCTGGGGCCGCGCAGGCCGCGTTCGCGGCGCAGGATCGGCAGCATGAGGATTGACGGAAAATCCCAGTATCCCACGATCGCGTCGACCGACCCGTCGAAATCGCGCAGGATGCGACGGCCCTTGTCGAGAAGCGCAACCATGTCGAAGCGCTCTGCAAAGCATATTTCGCGCCTGTCGTAGAGGCTGTGGAACACGTAGTCATCGGCATGGCGCACGTTCTGCAACAGGCGCAGGTTGAACGGGTCGAGACCCGCGACAAAGATGTTCTTCTTGCGATGTACCACGCCGTGAAACCCGTCTTGGATGCGCCCGAAGGCCCGCATGGGCGCCGCCGCCAGAAGATCCGATTCGCGGCACTGGCGTAATTAACCCGGGGCAAGGTCCCCCGGTGTTTTTACCGGCCCATATCAACGCGGGGTACCGCGCCCGACCATCCTGACGGGCACTACGCCCTGTGAATGACCCGGCCGCACAGGCGCACCGTCTTATCCGAGATCAAGCCAGCCCCCCGTTTCGGCCAAGCATCGGCCACATGCCTGTCAAAGGTCGCTCAACGTGCCCGGCGCACGCTCGGCGGCGAAGGCGACCGTTTCGGAAACGGCCGGATGCACCTCCAGCCCGGGGTGCAGCACGGCAACGGCCCCGGGCGCGATCTGGCCGGACAGTTCGATCACCGTCACGGCCGAGCCCAGCGCGGCATGGACCGTCACCATTTCAGGGCCTGTGATGCCCCGTCCACGACCGCAAGGCGCTGCGGTATTTCACGCCGTTCGAGCGCGGCGGCCGAACCCCAGATGCGGTTCTCCTCGGGCCAGCCGGGCAGTTGCAGGGGCGACGAGCCCACCGCGATCACGGCCTGTTCGGGAGTCCGGTTCTCACCGTCGATATCATGGCTGTCGGCCCCGGTGACCGTTGTCCTGCCAAGGTCAGATCAGCGGATTTGCCGGCCATGGCCATCCCGGTCAGATCATCAGCCGGCGCGGGTCGGCAACCAGCCGCGCGTAATGCGTGGTGAAGCGCGCCGCGTCCGCGCCGTTGATCACCCGGTGATCATAGCTGAGGTCCAGCGGCACCATCGGGACAGGCTGGAAGGCGTCGCCATCCCAGACCGGGACCGTCTCGGTCCGGGTCAGCCCGAGGATCGCGACCTCGGGCGGATTGACGATGGGCGTGAAGGCCGTGCCGCCGATCCCGCCGAGATTGGTGATGGTCATCGAGGCGCCGCCCAGCTCGTCAGGATTGATCTTGCGCGACTGCGCGCGCGCCGCCAGATCGCCAATCTCGGAGGCGACGGCCCACAATCCCTTTTGATCGGCGTCGCGGATCACCGGAACCATAAGGCCATGCGCCGTGTCGATGGCGATGCCCACATGCACGTAATCCTTGAGCACGAGTGTCTTGCCATCGGGTGACAGGGACGCGTTGAACCGCGGGAATTCACGCAGGCACCGTGCGAGCGCGGCCACGTGGAACGCCAGCGCCGTCAGCTTGACCCCGCGTGCCTGCGATTCCGCCTTCAGGTCGCGGCGCATGGCCTCGATGGCGCTCACGTCGGCGCGGTCGTGATGTGTCACCGCCGGGATGAGCGCCTGCGCCGCGGCGAGGTTCGCGGCGGCGACCTGTGCGAAACGGCTCATCGGTTCTTCTGTCACGGGGCCGTACTGCGCGTGGTCGACATCCCAGTAGGAGGTGTCACCGGCCGGCCCGGACGCGGCCGGCGCCGGTCCGCCCTCGACGTCCTCCCGCGCGATTGTCGTGCGGCCAAGGTCGCGTGCCAGCTTTTCGAGATCGACACCCTTTTGCCGGGCCAGCGCCCGGACCGAGGGCGGCGCTATGATATCGGTCATGGTCACCCCCCTTACCAGCTGGCCGAGATGTACTGGGTTTCCATGAATTCCAGCATCCCCTCGTGTCCGCCCTCGCGGCCAAGGCCCGACTGCTTGGTGCCGCCGAACGGCGCGGCCGGGTCGCTGACCAGGCCGCGATTGAGGCCGACCATGCCGTAATCGAGACGCTCGCAGACCTGAAGCGCGCGTTTGAAATCCTCGCTGAAGACATAGGCGACAAGGCCGTATTCGGTGTCGTTGGCGCGCGTGATCACATCGTGCTGATCGCTGAACGTCTGGATCGCGGCGACGGGGCCGAAGATCTCGTCATGCACGCAATCGGCATCGGCCGACACGTTGGACAGGACGGTGGGCGGATAAAAGAACCCCGTGCCGTCCGGGGTGTCGCCGCCGCATTCCACCTTGGCCCCCTTGGCCACGGCATCGGCCACGAACGCGGCCACCTTGTCGCGCGTCTCGGCATTGACCAGTGGGCCCACGTCGACGGAGGGATCGGTACCGTCGCCCACCTTGAGCGCCGCCATGCGCTCGGCCAGACGACGTGTGAATTCCCCGGCGACGCTTTCATGCACGTAGATGCGGTTGGCCGCGGTGCAGGCCTCGCCCAGATTGCGCATCTTGGCCAGCATGGTGCCCTCGATGGCGGTGTCCATGGCCGCATCATCGAAAACGATGCATGGCGCGTTGCCGCCCAGCTCCATCGCCGGTTTCAAAACCTGATCGGCGGCGGAATGCAGCAGCTTGCGGCCCACGCCCGTGGAGCCGGTAAAGCTGACCACGCGCACGCGCGGGTCGTGGAGCATGTGATCCACCAGCGCGCCCGTCCGCTTGGAGGGCAGCACGTTGACCAGCCCCTTGGGCACGCCGGCCTCTTCCAGAAGCGGCATCAGTGCCAGCATGGTCAGCGGCGTTTCCGAGGCGGGTTTTATGACGACGCCGCAGCCTGCCGCCAGCGCCGGCGCGATCTTGCGGGTGCCCATGGCCGCCGGGTAGTTCCACGGCGTCACGAGCACCGCCAGCCCCGCCGGCTTGTGCTGCACCATGATCCGGGCGCCGCTGGCCGGGGCCTGCGTGATCAGCCCGTCGGCGCGCACGGCTTCCTCGGCGAACCAGCGGAAGAACTCGGCGGCATAGCCGGCCTCGCCACGGGCATCGACGCCCGCCTTGCCGTTCTCCAGCGTGATCATGTGCGCGAAATCGTCCAGCCGCGCGGTCATCAACTCCCACGCCTTGCGCAGCACCTCGGAACGTTCGCGGGGCGTGCAGGCGGCCCAGTCGGCCATCGCCGCCTCGGCGGCGTCGAGCGCCGCAGAGGCGTCGGCGATCTCGGCCGATGCCACGGAGGCAAGCACCTCCTCGGTGGCGGGGTTGAGCACGTCGAAGCGCGCGTCCGACGCGCCCTTGCGCCATTCGCCGTCGATGTAAAGATCGGTATGGTCCATGTCCATCTCCTGAACTCAGAGCAGGTGGCGGAGCGGCTGCTCCATCCGGCCCGCGAAATTGGAAAGAAGTGTCAGCGCCGCCGGGGCGCTGAGGTGCCCGGCCGCGCATTCGAGGGTGAGCGTCAGCCCCTCACCGGCGGCCACGACGCTGAGCACCGGCACGTCCTCGGCCCCCAGCCGGACACTGGCCAGACGCGTGAAGCGCAGGTCCCGCACCGTCAGATCGGCGATCGCGCCCTCGTCCGCCTGCCCGACGTCCCCGAGCCTGACACCGGAAGCCTGGTAGAGCCGCGTCGCGCCAAACGCCTCCACGGCGACCGTCATGGTGCCCTGTGCCGCGCTAGCCGCGGCAAGCCCCGCCAGCAGGGCCTCGCGGTCCGTCAGGCCGATTTCATGCGCGGCCCAGCGGGCAAAGCGGTCGAAACCGTCGACGGGCACGTCGGCCGTCAGGTGGCGCGTGGCGCCCGCCGGCGTGGCGGATGGCGCGCGCTGTTCCGGCAGGGCGGCCAGCGCCTCGAGATCCTTGGCGTGATAGGGTTGCGGGTGCCCCGCCTCGACCAGCCTCGCAAGGTCCAGCCCCCGCTCCATCGCCAGACGGCGCGCCTTGGG
>NZ_JBKOTX010000161.1:0-12337 GCF_047086965.1 Roseovarius halophilus (ex Wu et al. 2025)
GCAGCATTCGCGCCTCGGCCGCGACGCGCGGGCCGGTCTTGGCGACCACGCGCCCGCCATCCGCAAGCCGCGCAAGCCAGACATCCGACAGGTCGCCGCCATGCAGCGGGGCAAGGTCAGCGACCTCGCGCCCGAGCGCGCCGGCGATCCGTCGGGCAAGGGTCATCCGCGGTAGGTGACCGCGGCCTCCCCGGCGGTCATCGGGCCCTTTGCCCTGTCGAAGCGCAGGTAGGCGATGCCCTTGCCATCGGCCTGCGTGTAGAGCGTGCCGGCCGGTTTTTCGCCGGCCGTGATCGCGGTGCCCACGGGGGCGGCGCCTGTCACGTCGACCGTGACGAGGCCCTTGCGCAATTCCGTCTTGTGCTTCATCCGCGCGGTCACTTCCTGCCCGACATAGCAGCCCTTCTTGAAATCCACGCCGTTCAGACGCTCGAACCCGGCTTCGAGGATCAGGGTGTCCGGGGTCAGCTCGATCCCGGTTTCGGGGATGCAATGGGCCACGCGGATCGCGTCCCAGTCGGTGCCGTCATCGCCCCCCTCGTCGCCGTAGAGCCGCCAGCCGAGCGCGTCATGGCGCGGATCGGGCAGGGCGCCGTCGGGGGCAGCGCCGGTGCCGCGCCGCACCTTGATGTCCCTTGGCGAAATCTCGACATCGGCGCGCAGCTTGTACATGGTCAGCCGTTGCAAAAGCTGCTGCGCGAGGTCGTCGTTGACGTCGAGCCATATCGCGCCGTCGCGGCGCAGCAGGAAGAAATCGGCGAGGTATTTGCCCTGCGGGGTCAGGACCGCGGTGTACAGCAGCCCTTCGTCCAGCTTGGCCAGATCGTTCGTGATCAACCCTTGCAGGAAACTTTCGGCGTCGCTGCCCGTGATCTCGAATATGGCGCGTGACATGGGGCCTCCCGTCTTGTGGCTGTCCGTAATATAGGTTCGGGGACGCGGGGCAACAGGGGGGTCGTACATGCGCGCGCGCCTTTCGGTGATCATGCCGACACTGAATGCCGAATCCGGGCTGCGGGACAGCCTGCCGGCGCTGGCCGAGGGGCTGGAGGCCGGGTTGATCCGCGAACTGGTGATCTCGGACGGCGGGTCCGACGATGCCACCTTGGCGGTGGCCGATGCCGCCGGGGGGGTCTTGGTGACGGGGCCGCCGTCGCGCGGCGGTCAGTTGCGGCGCGGCGCGGCGGCGGCGCAGGGCGATTGGCTGCTTTTCCTGCATGCCGACACGGTGCTGCCGCCCGGCTGGACCGAGGCCGTGCGCGGGCAGGTCGCGACCGGCCGGGCGGCCTGTTTCCGGCTGCGTTTCGACTCGCCCGGGCTGATGCCCCGGCTGGTGGCCGGCTGGGCCAACCTGCGCACGCGGCTTTTCGGCCTGCCCTATGGTGATCAGGCCTTGCTGCTGCCGCGCGCGCTGCATGACGCGGTGGGCGGCCATCCCGATATCCCGCTGATGGAGGACGTGGCGATGGCGCGGGCCCTGCGCGGGCGGCGCGACCTGCTGGCGCTCGCGGTCACGACCAGCGCGGCGAAATATCGGCGTGACGGCTGGCTGCGCCGGGGCGCGCGCAACCTGTGGCGGCTCGTCCGGTACCTTCTGGGGGCGGATCCGGCCCGGCTGGCGCGGCGGTACTGAGGTCAGAAAACCGGTTTCCTCGCGCGGTCGAAGCCCGCCTGAATGGCGTCGCGGTCGTATTCCGTGGCCACCCAGTGCTCGAAGCCGATGGGCGATTGCGCGGCGCGGGCCTCGTACTGGTCGAGGATGTAATCAAGCACGCCGGTGCGTGACCATTTCAGATGGATGTATTTCAGCCCCAGCATCCGCCGCGCCTCGGCCACGGGGCGCTCCTCGATCACCAGAAGGTAGATGGCCGAGGCGAAGCCTGCCCGGTCGGCGCCGGATTTGCAGTGCATCACGAACGGTTTCTCGATATGGCGGAAGGCGTCGATGACGGCGAGTATATCATCGCGCGGGGCCGCGTAGCGCGCGTGCAGCGTGCAGTTCACGAGGGTCAGGCCGAGCTGGCGGCAGCTTTCCTCCTCGGCCAGGTAGTGCGCCGCCCCGGCCGCGCCGCGCAGGTTCAGCACGCTGCGGATGCCCATCGCCTTGAGCTTGACGAAACGCTCATGCGTGGGATGGTTGGACCGGTAGACGCCCGGCGCCACCTCGAAGAAGTTGGTCCAGACCTTGCGCAGGACGGCATGATCGAACCACAGGTTGTATATGTGCGCGCGGCGCCGGTTCTCGGGCGTGGACAGGTCGGTATTGTAGGAGGCACGCAGCCTGCGTTCCCAATCGGAAATCCGTTTGAACAGCTTCATGCGGTGCGCACTCTCGGTCTGGGGCGGTCAGCCGCCGACATTGGCCCCGTCTAGGGCGAAGGGCAGGGCAAGGCAAGCCGATTGACGGTGCGGGACAGGCGGGTAATGTCCGCAAGAGCCCCAGCGGAGATCCCTTTCATGAACCTGTCCCACGGCCGTTCCTACCTTGCGATTCCCGGCCCCTCCGTCGTGCCTGACGACGTGCTGCGCGCGATGCATCGCGCGGCCCCCAACATCTACGAAGGCGACCTGATCGAGATGACCGCCGCGCTCGTGCCCGACCTGAAGGCGGTGGCGCGCACCGGCGGGCAGGTCGCGATCTATATCGCGAACGGGCACGGCGCGTGGGAAGCCGCGCTTGCCAACGTGCTGACCCCGGGCGACAAGGTGCTGATCCCTGCGACGGGCCGGTTCGGCCACGGCTGGGGAGAGGTGGCGCGCGGGCTCGGGCTGGATGTGCAGATCCTTGATTTCGGGCGCAAAGCCCCGGCGGACCCGGCAAGGATCGAGGCCGCGCTTCGCGCCGACACGGCGCGCGATATCAAGGCGGTGCTTGCCACGCACGTGGATACATCGACCTCGGTGCGCAACGATATCGCCGGGATTCGGGGCGCCATGGACGCCGCGGGCCACCCGGCCTTGCTGATGGCCGATTGCATTGCCTCGCTGGCCTGCGACCGGTTCGAGATGGATGGCTGGGGCGTGGATGTCACCGTGGCGGCCAGCCAGAAAGGCCTGATGGTGCCGCCCGGCCTGGGCTTCGTGTGGTTCAACGATCGCGCGGCCGCCGCGCGCGCCGCGCTGCCGCGCGTCAGCCGGTACTGGGACTGGGGCCCGCGCGCCGACCCTGAAAGGTTCTACCAGTATTTCGGCGGCACCGCGCCCACGCATCACCTGTACGGGCTGCGCGCCGCGCTGGACATGATCGCGGCCGAGGGGCTGGAGGCCGTCTGGGACCGGCATGCGCAGCTGGCCAGGGCGATCTGGGCGGCGTGCGATGCGTGGGCGCAGGACGGGCCGCTGAGGCTGAATGTCGCCGCACCCGAAAACCGCAGCACGGCCGTCACGTCGCTGGCCATTGGCGCGCCGAACGGCACGCGCCTGCGCCGCTGGTTGCAGGACAATGCCGGCGTCACGCTGGGGATCGGGCTGGGCATGGACACGCCCGCCGATCCCGGCTCCGACGGGTTCTTCCGCATGGGGCACATGGGGCATGTGAACGCGCACATGGTGCTGGGAATGCTCGCCTCGGTCGAGGCCGGGCTGACCGCGCTCGACATTCCCCGCGGGCGCGGCGCGCTGGAGGCCGCGGCGCGCGAGGTGGCCGCTGACTAGGCGCGCCGCCCGCGTCGTGACAGCCGGCTGATGAGCTTGTCGAGCACGAATCCCGCCAGAAGCACTGCCGGCAGCCCGAACGTGATCCAGAGAACCGTCAGCATCCAGAACAGGTTGATCAGCCCCATCACGAGGGCGGCGTTGGTGTAGTTGGGGGCGGCAGGCATGATTCCACGTCGCATGGGCGGAGTTTACCGCGATTTCCGCCCGTGTCAGGGAAAATTTTCGGCCCGGCCGGTCACCCGCGCAGATCGGAAAGGACCCGTGGCAGGGTCCGGGCCAGGACCGCCATTTCCGCCGGGGGGCCGCAGCTGATGCGGATGCAGCGGTCCAGCGGGGCGACGGCCGGCATGCGCACGAAGACGCCGCGGGCCAGCAGACCTTCGAGAACCTCGCGGGCGAATGCCCCGTCGGCGCCGCAATCCACCGCCACGAAACTGGTGGCCGAGGGCAAGGCCGTCAGCCCGTTTTCGCGGGCGATACGCTCGATTTCGGCGCGTGATTGCGCCATGCTGTCCTGGACCTGCTGCAGCCATGCCCGATCATGCAGGGCTGCCAGCGCCCCGACCTGCGCGACGCGGTTCACGCCGAAATGGTTGCGGATCCTGTCGAAGGCGCGGATCAAGTCCGCCGCGCCCACGGCGTACCCGACGCGGGCGCCGGCCATCCCGTAGGCCTTGGAAAAGGTGCGCATCCGGATCACGCGCGGGTCGTCGGGCGCGATCGGCGGGACGGTGTCGGCAGGCGCGAACTCGACATAGGCCTCGTCCAGCAGCAGGAGGCAGCCGTCGGGCAACGTGTCGAGCGCGGCGGCGATGCGCTCCCCCCTGTGCCGCGTGCCCATCGGGTTGTCGGGATTGGCAAGGTAGACCAGCTTGGCGCGTGTTTCCCGTGCGCGGTCGAACAGCGCGGTGATATCCTCGTGATCGTCGCGATAGGGCACCTTGTGCAGTGCGCCGCCGAAACCGGCCACGTGGTAGTTGAAGGTCGGATATGCCCCCTCCGAGGTGACGACCGCATCGCCCGGCGCCACGAGAAGCCGCACGAGGTTGCACAACAGCCCGTCGATACCTTCGCCCACCAGCACGTTTTCGGGCGCCGCGTTCATGTGCGCGGCAAGGGCAAGGCGCAGGTCATGGCTGCCCGGGTCGCCGTATTTCCAGATATCGGCCAGGGATTCGCGCATGGCGTCGATGGCCGCGGGCGACGGGCCGAAAAGGTTCTCGTTGGCGCCGAGACGGGCGGCGAACGCCTCCCCCCGGGCGCGCTCCTGTTCTTCGGGGCCGACGAACGGCACGGTTGCGGGAAGGGATTGGACGAGGTCGGTGTAGCGTGGTCCTGTCATGCGGGCAGATAAGGCCATCACGGGCCCGGTTGCAAGCCGAACCGCGCGCGCGCCCTGCGGGCCACGCGTCGCCCCTGATTGATTTCGATCATATTCAAGGCGCTTTGCCGGCGGCACGCTCGGCATGACATGATCGGAGTCAGGAAAGCCACATGACCAAGGATACCCCCGCCGCGCTTTCGCCCGACCGGTTGCGATGGCAATGCGACGCGGACGCAATGCCCGATGTTGCCGGGCCGAAAACCGGGAGTGACGAGCCTGTCGGCCAGGCGCGCGCGATAGACGCGCTCAGGCTGTCGGTCGACATGTCGCACAAGGATTTCAACCTTTTCGTTCTGGGGCCCACGGGTACGGGGCGCCACACCGCCGTCGAACGGATCCTGCATGAATACGCCGAGCGTCGCGAAAGACCGTCGGACTGGGTTTACGTCAACAATTTCGACACCCCGCACCGGCCCGTCGCGATGCGCCTGCCCTCCGGTACTGCCAAGCGTTTGAGCGCGGAGATGCAGGGCGTGGTGGACGACCTGGCAAGCGATATCCCGGCCTTTTTCGAATCCGAGGAATACCAGACACAGCGCCGCGCCCTCGACGAGGAGTTCGGTTCCCGCCAGGAGGAGGCGATGGCGCAGTTCGCGGAACGGGCCCGCAAGGCGGGTGTCGCGGTGCTGCGCACGCCGATGGGCTACATGGTGGCCGCCATGCGCGACGGCGAGGTCATCAAGACCGAGGAATACCAGAAACTGCCGAAGGAAGAGCAGGAGGCGATAGACGAGAAGATCTCGCGCTTCCAGGATGATCTGGCAAAGGTTCTGGGCCGGGCCCCGAAACTGGCCCGCGAGCACCGGTCGCGGCTTGAGACGCTGAACGCGGAAATGGCCGAACGCGCGGTCTCGGCCCGCATTTCCGAGGCACGGGAACGGTTCGCCGATATCGATCAGATCGTCGAGTACCTGGAGCAGGTCCGCACTGACATGATCACCAATGCCGAGCTGTTTCTGCAATCGTCGCGCTCCGGCAATGACGGGCCTTTCCCCGCTTCCACCGCCAAGTCCCACGGTGACCCGGCGTTCCACCGCTACATGGTCAACGTCATGGTGGCGCCGGCGGACGGTGCGGAGGCGCGCGCGCCGGTCGAAACCGAGGAACTGCCGACGCTGGACAGGCTGGCCGGCAGGATCGAGCACATCTCGCACATGGGATCGCTCGTCACCGATTTCACGTTGATCCGGCCGGGTGTCCTGCATCGCGCCAATGGCGGGTTTCTCCTGCTCGACGCGCGCCGCGTCCTGTCCGAGCCGTTCGCGTGGGATGCGCTCAAGCGGTGTCTCAGGCGGCAGGCCATCACGATCACGTCGATGGCCGAGCGCATGAGCCTTGTCTCGACCACGTCGCTGGAGCCTGATCCGATCCCGCTGGACGTGCGTGTCGTGCTGATCGGGGATCGGCTGACCCATGCGCTTCTCCTGATGCTGGATCCCGACTTTTCGCAATTGTTCAAGGTCCAGTCCGATTTCGAGGAATCGGTGGACCGCGACGACGAGACAGCGCTGGAACTGGCGCAGTCGATCAGGCGCGATGTCGCCGCGCGGGACCTGTTGCCGCCGGACAAGGGCGGTCTTGCGCGTCTGTTGACCGAGGCCGCGCGCATTTCCGACGACGCGCGCAAGCTGTCGCTGCGGCTGGACATGCTGTCCGACATCTTCCGCGAGGCGGAATATTACGCGCGCGGGCGCGGGGCGGAGGCCGTGGGCGCCGTTGACATGGACCGCGCCGTGGCGGAACGCGAACGTCGCGCCGCGCGTGTCAGGGACCGCATGCACGAGGCCATCGAGCGCCGCACGATACTGATCGATACCGAGGGGCAGAAGGTTGGCCAGATCAACGGGCTGTCCGTCATCAGCCTCGGGGATTACCGTTTCGGGCGCCCCTCCCGGATCACGGCGCGCACGCGGCTCGGGTCCGGCAAGCTGATAGACATCGAGCGCGAGGTCGAACTGGGCGGGCCGATCCACTCCAAGGGCGTGATGATCCTGTCGGGGTATCTTTCGGCGACCTTCGCGCTGGACATGCCGTTCTCGCTTCACGCGACGCTGGTTTTCGAGCAGAGCTACGGCGGTGTCGACGGCGACAGCGCCTCCTGCGCCGAACTGCTGGCCCTGTTGTCGGCCTTGTCGAACCGCCCGCTGCGGCAGGATTTCGCGGTCACGGGGTCGGTCAACCAGCTGGGCGAGGTGCAGGCGATCGGCGGTGTCAACGAAAAGATCGAGGGGTTCTTCGACGTATGCGCCGCGCGCGGGCTGACCGGGGAGCAGGGCGTTCTGGTCCCGGCCGCGAATGTCGAGCACCTGATGCTGCGCGACAGGGTGGTCGAGGCCGCCAAGGCGGGCAGGTTCCGGGTCATTCCCGTCCGAACGGTGGACGCGGCGCTCGAGGTCCTGACGGGACGTCCGGCGGGCGTACGGGGCGAGGACGGCGCATTCGAGAAAGACAGCATCAACGCGCTGGTCGAGGCACGGCTGGAAGGTTTCGCGAAGGCGCGGCGGGCCTTCGTTGACCGCAAATCGGCGCCGGGCACGGGAGATGCGTCATGACGCCGGAGGTGCAAAGGGAACTCAGGCAGGTCATCCTTGGCGTGCGCAGTTTCGCCGATGCCGAGGCCGCGATGCCGTTTCTGGAGGCGTTGCTCGGCATGGGGCCGGCGGCCATCACGGGAATTCTCGTCGATGAAATGACGTCGGGCCTTGCCGTCGGACGGCGGCAGCGCGTCGTGACCGAAACCGGCGCGCTGATCGAGGTTCCCACGGCGCAGCGGGCGCGCGAGATCGCGCGGAGCGAGGCCCGCGCCATCCGCGAAAGCCTGTCGGCCGCCGCGCGGCGGTCTTCGGCGGAATGGCGCCTTGACCTTGCCGCGGGGGATCTGGCCGAGACGGTCTGGCGGGCCGCCCGGCAATCGGACCTCGTGATGTTCGGGTACCGGCCGATACGGAAATACCAGGGGCGGGTCGTGCTCATCCTCGACCCTGACGACCCCGAGCCCGATCTGAAGGCCGCCGCCGAGACCCTCGCGGCGTCACTGGGGACCGACGTTACCGTCATCGAGGCCCCGCTCGAGGAAAGCGCGGCGTTGGTCTCGGAAAAGGTCGACCGTCTGCATGCCGCCGTGATCCTGACCAGCCTGCATGCCGGACGTATCGCGACGATCAATGACCTGCGTCTTTTCCTGTCGGCGGCGCGCTGCCCTGTCGCGCTGTCGGGGATGGGCGACCTCGTGCAGGTGAGCGACGCGTCCTGACCGTGGTCGCCGGGCGCGTCAGTCGCGCGTGCCCGCGAAGCGGCTTTGCCAGTCCTCCCGGCTTTCATCCGTGATCTTGGTGAAAAGCACCTCGGGCACCTCGAAGCCGTGCCCGGGCGCCAGCTTGGCCAGTGCCGCGCCGACATCGCCGGGCCATTCGGTGTCATCCGTGCGCATGGCGCGCCGCATCGCGGCGGCGGCGTCGGGGATGAAGGGCGACGACAGGACGGCATAGAGCCGGACGAGGTTCAGCCCCAGCCGGATTTGCATGGCCGCGGTTTCGGGGTCTTGCTTGAAGGTGGCCCACGGGGCGGCCTCCTGCAGGTACTCGTTGCCCTCGACCCAGATGGCGCGCAGCTCCGCCGCGGCCTTGCGGACCTCGATGGCGTCCATGTGGGCCTCGTAGGCGCGGATGCGGCCGGAAAGCGTGTCGATCAGAGCGTTTTCTCTGGCGCCAAGTGCGCCGCCGGCGGGCAGTTCCAGCCCGAACTTGGAACGGCAGAACTTGGTCACGCGGCTGACGAAGTTGCCGAGGACATCGGCGAGGTCCTTGTTGACCGACGACTGGAAGTTTTCCCATGTGAATTCGCTGTCGGAACTTTCCGGCGCATGGCTGAGCAGCCACCAGCGCCAGTAATCCGCCGGCAGGATCTCCAGCGCCTGATCCATGAAGACGCCGCGGCCCTGCGACGTGGAGAACTGGCCGCCGTCGTAATTGAGGTAATTGAAGGACTTGATGTAGTCCACCAGCTTCCACGGCTCGCCCGACCCGAGGATCGTCGCCGGGAAGGACAGGGTATGGAACGGCACATTGTCCTTGCCCATGAACTGGGTGTAGCGGACGTCGTCGGCCCCCTTGTCGGTGCGCCACCAGCGCTGCCAAGCCGCGTCGTCCAGCCCCCGCGCCTCGGCCCATTCGGCACCGCAGGCGATGTACTCGATGGGTGCGTCGAACCAGACGTAGAAGACCTTGCCCTCCATGCCCGGCCAATCCTCTTCGCCGCGCTTCACGGGGATACCCCAGTCAAGGTCGCGGGTGATGCCGCGGTCCCGCAGGCCGCCCTCGTCGTGCAGCCATTTCTTGGCGATCGAGGTGGTCAGCAGAGGCCAGTCTGTCTTGGAATCGATCCACGCGTCGAGTTGGTCGCGCATGAGGCTCTGGCGCAGGTAAAGGTGCTTGGTCTCGCGCACCTCCAGGTCGGTGGACCCCGAAATGGCGCTGCGCGGGTCGATCAGGTCGGTCGGGTCAAGCTGTTTCGTGCAGTTCTCGCACTGGTCGCCGCGGGCCTTTTCATAGCCGCAATCGGGGCAGGTGCCCTCGATGTAGCGGTCGGGCAGGAAGCGCCCGTCGGCACGGGAATAGACCTGTTTCTCGGTCACCTCCTCGATCAGGCCGGCCTCGTGGAGCTTGCCGGCGAGATGCTGCGTGAGCTTGCAGTTCTGCGGGCTCGAGGACCGCCCGAAGTGGTCGAAGGACAGGCGGAAACCGTCCGAGAGGCCCTTTTGCACCTGCCACATCTCGGCGCAGTATTCCGCCACCGGCTTGCCCGCCTTGGCGGCGGCCAGTTCGGCCGGCGTGCCGTGTTCGTCCGTGGCGCACAGGAACAGTACCTCGTGACCGCGCGCGCGCTGGAACCGCGCGAAAAGGTCGGCCGGCAATTGCGAGCCGACAAGGTTGCCCAGATGCTTGATGCCGTTGATGTACGGGATGGCGGAGGTGACGAGGTGGCGTGCCATGTATGTCCTGCGCTTGCGTTGCCCGCCCCCTTTAGCGCAGCCGAACGGACAGGGCCAGAGGGTGCTGACGTCCGGTGACCCGGTTTTGCGCCCGGCCCGTGCACCTCGGGCGATGCGCGCGCAAATGGTGTTTGACCCATCGCCAAGGCGCTGCTAGCGGCCAAGTGCAGGCGCCGGCGGTGGCGCGCCCCATCTGGAAAGGCACGGGTCATGATCAAGGTACTCGCTTCGGTCTGGGCGCTGCTTCTGGGCATGATCCTGATCATGATCGGCAACGGGATGCAGGCCACGCTGATGGGCGTGCGCGGCGGGCTGGAGGGGTTCGGCACGCTGGAACTGTCGATCATCACGTCGGGATATTTCCTCGGCTTCCTCGTGGGTAGCCGCGTGGCACCCGAGCTGATCCGGCGCGTGGGGCATGTGCGTGTGTTCGCGGCGCTGGCGTCGTTCATTTCCGCGGGTCTCATCGCGTTTCCGCTGCTCACGGATCCGTACAGCTGGACGGCGATTCGCGTGGTTCTGGGCTTCTGTCTGTCCGGGGTCTACGTGACCGCCGAAAGCTGGCTGAACAACGCATCCGACAACCAGTCGCGTGGCAAGGTCCTGTCGGCCTACATGATCGCGCAGATGCTGGGCATGATCGCGGCGCAGGGGCTGATGAACCTTGGCGAGGCGAGCGGGTTCTTCCTATTCGTGATCCCGTCGATCCTCGTGTCGCTGTCCTTTGCGCCGATCCTTCTGTCGATCAGCCCCACCCCGGCCTTCGAGACGGCCAAGCCCATGAGCCTGCGGCGGCTTTACGAGAATTCGCCGCTGGCCAGCATCGGGACGCTTCTGCTGGGCGGGGTGTTCGCGGCGCAGTTCGGCATGGCGTCGATTTACGGGTCGGCCGCCGGGCTGAGCGTGGCCCAGATCACCAGCTTCGTCGCGGCGATCTTCGTGGGCTCGCTCGTCCTGCAGTTTCCCGTCGGTTGGCTGTCGGACCGGATGGACCGGCGCGTGCTGATCCTCGGGCTGGCCGCCATCGGCACGGTGGCCGGTGCGGGGGGCCTGTTGCTGGGGGCGCAGTTCGAGCTTTTGCTGGTGCTCGCCTTCATGGTGGGCGGCGTGGCCAACCCGCTTTACGCGCTCTTCATCGCCTACACGAACGATTATCTGGACGTCGAGGACATGGCGGCCGCGTCGGGCGGGCTGGTCTTTGTCTACGGGGTCGGGGCGATCGTTGGACCCATCGCGACGGGCCAGTTGATGGACTTGGTCGGGCCGGGCGGTTTCTGGCTGTTCATCACGGTGCTCTTCCTTGCCATCACGCTATACGCGGGCTGGCGGATGACGCGGCGGCCCGCGATTCCCGTGGACGAGACGGGCGCCTATCTGGGCGTGCAGCCGACCGCGTCGCCCGTGGCGCTTGCCGCCGCGCAGGAATGGTATGCCGAGCAGGCCGAGGACGACGAGGCGGCGGACGCGGAGGCATGAGGCGCGGAACGGCGCGGCCGGGCCTGCGGTATCGCGTCAATGGCGGGGCGGTATCGCGACGGTGCCGCGTTGCCCGCCGGGCGGGTGTCATTTCTCGATGCGGGCAATGATGCGCAAGCCGATTTCGTCAGCCACGAGGCCGGCATAGCCCGTCACGCCGAAGGCGGAACGGCTGACCGCGCCGGTGAGCATCACCGTCAGGCGGTCCAGATCGCCCGGGTCGGTTCCGTGCCGGCGGTACAGCCGGGCGTGCAGCGTGACCTGCCGGGTGATCCCGCGGATGGTGAGCATGCCGGTGATGGTGGCGCCGGACAGGTCGCCGACGATCCGCGTGGCGTGGAATCGGATTTCCGGGTGATGCGCGGTGTCGAGCAGCGATGCGCCCTTCATCGCCCGCGTGGCGAAGATGAACCCCGCGCGCACCCCCCGCGCGTCGAGCGTGACGTCGATGCGGCTGGCGGGCAGGCGGGCAAGGTCGAGCCATATGTCGGCCGACTTGACGGGCATCGTGCCGTGGTGGTGCGCATCGTTCAGCCGGTAGGTGAAGCCCACCTGCGACTGATCGGCGTTGAGCGCGTAGCGTTCGGGCGCCGCGTGCGCCGGCATGGCGATGAGGCCGGTGAGCGCGATCAGGGCGGCAAGGCGGGCGAAACACGGCATGGTCGCATGATAGACCATCCGCGGCGCGGGGAAACGATTTTCAGCCCATGTCGGCGTCAGGGGTCAGCCGCCAGTTTCCCGGACGGCCCGAGAGGCACCAGCGGCGCGGTGGCGCGGTGCGGGCGCGGCGGCGTTCGAGTGTCCACCGGCGTGCCTGCGCCGCATGGGCG
>NZ_JBKOTX010000162.1:0-12047 GCF_047086965.1 Roseovarius halophilus (ex Wu et al. 2025)
GGCGGCGGCGCGGCGGATGGCGTTGGATTTGTGGACCGTCTCCTGGTACTCGGCTTCCGGGTCGCTGTCGTGAACGACGCCGCCCCCGGCCTGGATGTACACCCGGCGATCACGATCCCGGCGCCGCTGTCGGCATCGAGCCTGTTCAGCGCGTGCAAGGCAACGGCCAGCGGCTCGGCCATCGCCAGATGCCTGTCCGCCACGCCATGGGGCGCGCGCAGCGCGTT
The DNA here is from genome assembly GCF_047086965.1 of Roseovarius halophilus (ex Wu et al. 2025). NCBI lineage: Bacteria > Pseudomonadati > Pseudomonadota > Alphaproteobacteria > Rhodobacterales > Roseobacteraceae > Roseovarius > Roseovarius halophilus (ex Wu et al. 2025). Next base: position 228 of record NZ_JBKOTX010000162.1, read on the forward strand.
GCGCGCAGGCAGCGTCACCGCGCCCGCGAACCCGCCGTCAATGGCCTCCCCCAGAAACCCGAGGCTTTCGCAAACCTGCGCCCGACCGGCACGGCACGCCGCGCAATCGCCGCAGACATGCCGGCTGTCGACGATAACGCGGTCCCCGACCGACACGTGGCGCACCCCGGCGCCAAGCGACGTCACCGTGCCGGTGAATTCATGCCCCGCGACCGACGGCGCACGGCTGATCCACTCCCCGGTCCGGAAATTGTGCAGGTCCGAGCCGCAGATGCCCGCCGCGGCCACGTCAAGGCTGACCTCGTCACGCCGGGGCGGCGCCGGCGCGGCGATATCCTCCACCCGCAAATCACCGACGCCATGCAGCCTGACAGCACGCATGGGCTCAGCGCTTCAGGTACTTGTTGCGCGGCGCCCCCACGGCCCGCGCATGCGAGGAAAAGCCCTCGTACTCAGCAAGGATCCGGGCATTCTCGGCTAGGTCGGGATACCCTTTGGCGGTCACGTAGCCCACCGAACTGCGCCGCATGAAATCGGCCACCGAAAGGGGCCCGTAGGTGGCCGCGCCCGCCGATGTCGGAAGCACGGCGTTCGGCCCGAGGGCGAAATTGCCGATGGAGACCGGCGTGTGCGGCCCCATCAGGATCTCGGCCGCCTCGGTGATCGCGCCAAGATGCTCGAACGGATGTTCCGACAGGATTTCAAGGTGTTCGGGGGCGTATTCGTTCACGAACGCGCAGGCATCGGCCATCGACTCCGCCAGGATGACACCCCCTGCCGGCCCGGTCAGCACGGCGCGCGAGAATTCCACGCGCTGCTCTGCCATGCCCGCCCAGTGTTCCGGCAGGGCCGCCAGCGCCTCGTCCACCACGCGGCGCGACGACGTCACCAGCCATGCCGAACTGTCCGGGCCGTGCTCGGCCTCGATCAGCAGGTCGAGCGCGGCCAGCCCACCATGCACACTGTCATCGGCCAGCACGATGCATTCCGACGGGCCGGCCGGCAGGCCCGGGTCGATCACGCCGGCAAGGCGCCGCTTTGCTGCGACCACCCACGGGCTGCCGGGCCCGACGATCTTGGCCGCCTTGGACACCGTCTCGGTACCGTGGGCGGCGGCCGCGACCGCCTGTGCCCCGCCGGCCTTGTACACGGTCTCGACACCGGCGAGCCGCGCCGCGACCAGCGTGGCGGCATCCACCGCGCCATCCGGCCCCGGCGGGGTGAAGATCGCCAGGTCCGGCACCCCGGCCACGACGCCGGGCACCGAGGTCATCATCGTCACCGACGGGAAGGCCCCCTTGCCGCGCGGCACGTAAAGCGCGACCGAACCGATCGGCAGGAACCGGTCGCCGGCAAAGGCGCCGCGCCGGATTTCCTTGAGCGACATGGCAGCCGGCGCCTGTTCCTCGTGGAAGCTGCGGATGTTCCCGATCCCGAAGCGGATCGCCTCGACCACCTCGGGCGCCACCTGCGCGAAGGCCGCGTCGAACTCGGCCTCGGTCACCTTCAACGCGTCCGGCTGCAGGCCCACCGCCCCGTCGAACTCGCGCCCGAAGCGGGCAAGCGCCGCGTCGCCCTCGGCCCGGACGGCCTCGATGATCGGGTCGACCCGGTCGAGATACCACGAAAGGTCGGCTTCCGATCGCCGGGTCAGCGCGGCGCGCGCCGCCGGCGAAAGCCCGGCCAGTTCCTTGTACGTCACATCGGTCATGAGGGTCCTTTCCTCGGCAATGTCATTTCGAACGCAGGAAGATTTCAAGCCCCACCAGCCTGTCCAGCACCCAGATCGCGACAAGCGCGATGACGATGTAGACGACCGAAACGGCGGCAAGGTCGGGCGTGATGACCCCGCGGATCGAATTGTAGATCTGCACCGGCAGCGTCACCGTCCGCGAATCCGTCAGGAAGAGACTGACGAGGAATTCGTTGAACGCGAGAATGAACATCAACAGCGCGCCGGTGATCACTCCGGGCATCACCGCGGGCAGCGTCACCGTCAGGAACGCCTGCACGGGCGGCGCGCCGCAATTGGCCGCGGCATTCTCGATCTCGGGGTCAAGCTCGTTCACCGACGCGCTGACCGACCAGATCATGAACGGCAGGTTTATGATGCACAGCGCCAGACCGATCGGCCACAGGTTGCCCAGCACGCGCGCCTCCCCGAAAAGGATCATCAGCGAAATGCCCGAAACGACCAGCGGAATGGTGAACGGCAGCAGCAAGTAGACCTGTATCGCCGTCTGGAAACGCAAGCGATACCGCACGCTGGCCAGCGCCGCCAGCGTGCCGGCCGGCAGGCTGATCAGTGTGCAGACGATCGATACGTAAAGCGTGCGCAGGAACGCGTCGCGGAATCCTTCCATCTCCAGCAACCTGCCGTACCAGCGCAGCGAAAGACCGTCGGGCGGGAACTGCACGATCTCGCCCGATGTCAGCGACGCGCCGATGACGATCACGGTCGGCATGGACAGGATCACGATCCCGAACCAGACCAGCCCCCAGAGAACGAGCCGCTTCGACAGGCTGCCCCTCATTTCCGTACCCCCCTCACGCCCAGCGTGCCCGTGCCGACCAGCACGAATACACCGGCCACCAGCAGGCTGCCCACCATGACCAGGATGACCGACAGCGCCGCGCCGAGCCCGGGATTGGACAGCTGGAAGAAGCTGTCATAGATCGAACTGGCGATGAAATCGGACGTGCCGCCGCCGAGGATCTCGGGCATGGCGAAATCCGTCAGCGTCAGCGTGAAGACAACGACACCCGCGCCGATGAGGCCGGGTTTGGCCATCGGCAGCACGATATGGCGGAACGTCGAGGGCCAGCGCGCGCCCAGCCCCTCCGAGGCCAGCTCGATATCCTCGCTTATCGCGGTGATCGCGGGGATAATCAGCAGAACGCCGAACGGCAGCATGTACTGGATCAGCCCGAAGATGACCGACGGGTAATTGTAGATCAGGTCCAGCGCCGGCAGCCCCATCCCGCCGAGGGCCTGGTTGATGAGCCCCTCCTTGCCCAGAATGATGAGCCAGCCATAGGCCCGGACGACCTGCCCGATGAAGAAGGGCAGCAGCAACGCCACCAGAAGCAGCTTGCGCACAAGGGCCGACCGGCTCCGCACGAGGATGTAGGCATAGGGGAAGGACAGGATCAGCGTGATCAGCGTGACGATCGCCGCCGCCAGCAGCGTGCGCCCGAGAACCCGCATGTAGCTCGCACTTTCGACGAACTTCTCGTAATTCGCGAGGCTGTAATCCTCGCTCAACCGGTATGTCGCCAGATCGAGAGCGCGGAAACTGTCATCGACAACGAAGACGAACCCCGCGACAAGAATGCCCACCAGCGCAAGCGCCGGCACCAGAAAGGCCCAGCCCACCGCGGCGCCCGACCCGAACGGCCAGAGCCGGGACAGGCCGCGGTCAACCGCGTCAAGCAGCCGCCACCGCAGCGGCAACGCCCGTGCCTTGCGTGAAGTCATCGTCGCGTCCTCTCGGATACCCCCGGGCCGCGGCCCGGGGGCGCTGGTCAGGGCGTCAGCCCTGGAAGATCTCGCTGAACTTAGAGAACCAGATCGGCTGGTTGTCGACCAGCACGGGCGACGGCACCGACACCAGTTTCGCGAAATCCTCTGTCGTGGTCGGATAGGCCGGGTCGCCCTTCAGATCCTCCGGCGGCTCCAGCCCCGGATAGACCGGCGGCAGCCCGAGGGCCGAGCACCAGTCGGCCTGCGCCTGCTTCGACAGCGCGAAGTTGACGAATTGCTTGGCCCAGTACTCCTCGTTGCCGGGCAGCCCCTTGGGCACCCACAGACCATCGGTATCGACCTTGCAGCCCTCCGCGGGCACCGTCCACTCCACGTCGATCCCCTGTTGCCGCGCGGCGCGCGCGTTCACCGAGATCGTGCAGGCAAGATCGATCTCGCCGTTCTGGAACCAGTTGGTGAAATCCGCGTCCTCGCCCAGCAGCGGTTCGTTTTCCTTGAGCTTGCGGTAGAACTCCCACCCAGGCTCCATGTTGTCGGGGATGTCGTCCATGTTGCCGCCGCCGGCGATCACGGCGATCGGGTTGAAACCGATGCCGTCGTCGTAAAGCGCGACGCGCCCCTTGAATTTCGGGTCCAGCATCACCTGCCAGCTTTCCGGCGGGCCATCCGGGAAGGCCTCGGGACGGTAGGCGCACACGTAGACATAGGCATACGTGTTCACCAGCGGGTAGCCGTCCAGCCCCGTCGGCTTGGACAACGGCAGCAGCCCCTCGATGTTTTCGAGATCGGACAGGTCCACCGTCACGCCCCGCCGGGCCGAGATCGTGGCATTGGTCGTGGTGTCCCAGTTGACATGGATGGGGGGCACCCGCCCCTGGTCCACGGCCGCCCAGATCTTCGGCTTGATCTCGTTGTCCTCGGTGAAATCGAGCCGCACGTTGATGCCCGTCGCCTCGGTGAAGGGGTCGGCCACGCCGCTCTTGAGCGCCTCGCCCCACGCGCCGCCCCAGGCGCGCACGATGATCTCGTCGGGTTTTTCCTGCGCCCGCAGGATCGACGGCGCCGCCAGCGTGCCCAGCGTGGCGATACCGCTCGTCGCCAACAGGCGGCGGCGCGTGAGGTGTTTCAGGTGTCTTTCAGTCATTGGTCTTTCTCCCTGTCGTTAATGGGGTCTCAACTCGCGCGGGGAAAGGCAAAGAGATCGCCGCGGTTCCAGCCCAGCGGCACTTCCTCGCTTTCCCCGTATTCCCTGTGGGCGGCCGGGTCGTGGTCGAAGACATTGATCATTGCATCCCCGAGCGCGGGCACCCGGATCGCGTAGACGACCCTGTCCCCCTCGAAGATGCGCTGCTCCACGATTCCCGACAAGCGGTTTTCCAGGTCCTCGCCGGTCCCGATGCGGACCTGTTCGGCCCGGATGGCGCAATCGACATCGTCGCCCGGGCCCAGAACCTCGCCGCTGGCGCGCGCGGCAATCACCGTGTCGCCCGCCGCGACACGCACGCCGTCGGCATCCGCCTCGACAACGCGCCCCGCGAACATCGACGTCGCGCCGATGAAAGACGCCACGAAACGCGTTCCCGGGTTTCGGTACAGCGCCTCGGGGCGGTCGGCCTGCTGGACCACGCCATCGCTCATCACGACGATCTTGTCCGACATCACCAGCGCCTCGCGCTGATCGTGGGTCACGTTGATCGTCGTCACGCCCAGCTCCTGCTGGATACGCCGGAATTCAAGCTGCATCTCCTCGCGCAGCTTCTTGTCGAGCGCCGACAGCGGCTCGTCCAGCAACAGCAGGTCGGGGCTGAACGACAGCGCCCGCGCGATCGCGATCCTTTGCTGCTGGCCGCCGGACAACTCGTGCGGCATCCGCCCGCCATAGCCGCCCAGCTTGACCAGATCGAGATATTCCTCGACACGCCCGGGGATCTCGGCCGGGTCGAAGCGGCGCATTTTCAGCGGGTACGCCACGTTCTCGGCCGCGCTCATGTGCGGGAAAAGCGCGAGACGCTGGAACACCATGCCGATGGAGCGTTTGTAGGCCGGCACCCGGTCCACCGGCTGCCCCGCGATGCGGATATGTCCCGATGTCGGCGTCTCGAACCCCGCGATCATGCGCAAGAGCGTGGTCTTGCCACAGCCCGACGGCCCCACGATGGTCAGGAATTCCCCCTGCGCCAGCGAAAACGCGGCCTCCTTGACAGCGACGGTGTCGCCGAAGGCCTTGGTGACGTTCTCGATCTCGACCAGATGCGTCATGCGCTGCCGTTCCCCCGTTCCGCACCGTCCGCGACCCTCATCGTGACTCCCCCGAAGCGCCGTGTCGCGCCATGCTAAAGCGCGGCAAGAGTGCCACCGTCAACATAAAGTATCTGTCCCGTCACGTATGCCGACGCATCGCTGGCCAGAAACAGCGTGGCGCCCAAAAGATCATCGAAATGGCCGAACCGGCCCATCGGGATCTTGGGCAGCATCGCGGCCTGCCAGTCGGGGTCGCGGTAGAACGCCTCGGTCAGGTCCGTCCTGAAATACCCGGGCCCCAACGCGTTGACGCGTATCCCCGCGGCGGCCCATTCGGCCGACAGCGCCCGCGTCAGCCCCAGCACACCGGTCTTCGACGCGGTGTAGGGCGCCGCCGTCAGCACGCCCACCGCGGATGTCAGCGACCCCATGTTGATCAGGCTGCCCGGACGGCCCGCCGCGATCAGCTGCCGGGCCCATGCCTGCGCCACGAGGAACGCGCCCCGCAGGTTGGTGTCAAGGATACGGTCCCACAGCCCGGGGCTCACCTCGGTCGAGGGCGTGACCTGCTCGATGCCGGCGTTGTTGACAAGGATATCGGGCATGGCGCCGCTTTCCGCCAGCCGCTCGAAAAGCCGCTCGATGCTCGCGGCATCCGACACGTCCGCCTCGAAGACCCGGCAGGACGCGCCAAGCCGCTCGATCCGGTCCCGCGTGGCGTCCAGCCGCGCCGCGTCACGCCCCACGATCACCAGCGACGCCCCCGCCTCGGCCAGCCCGACGGCAAGGGCCTGCCCGATGCCCCGGCTCGCGCCGGTGACAAGCGCTGTCCTGCCCGACAATCCGAACAGGCGTTCCGCAAGGCCCCGGTCGGGACCCGTGCCACCGCCCGTCCCGGTGTCCGGCGCGGCGTGTGTACGAGAGGGCATCTTTGCGATCCTCCGGATCACGGTGGATTTTTCGACATTTTGTGCGTACAATTGAAATCTGTCAACCGCCGGGGCCGCGGCCCGCCGCCCCGTGACGAGCAAAGCGGATCGGACCATGCCCGGATCGACGGCCAGAACATGGCAGGACGTGCACGACGAGGTCTTGCGCCGCATCCACGAACGCATCTGGCTGCCCGGGGCGCTGATCCCCAACGAGGAAAGCCTTGCGCGCGAATTCGGATGCGCCCGCACGACCGTCAACCGCGCCCTGCGCGAGCTTGCCGCCGCCGGCCTTCTCGAACGGCGCCGGCGGGCCGGGACCCGCGTCGCGATGAACCCGTCACGCCGGGCGACGTTCGACATACCGATCAACCGCGTCGAGATCGAGTCGCGCGGCGCCCGCTATGACTACCGCCTGATCTCGTCCCGCGAAGAAGCCATCGCATCGGCCATGGCGGGCCGCCTCGGGCTTGCGGAGGGCGCGACGATGCTCCACGCCAAGGCGCTGCACCTCGCGGACGGGCGCCCCGACGTCTTCGAGGACCGCTGGGTGAACATCGCCGCGGTGCCCGCGATTCGCCGGGTGGACCTCGCCCGCGAGAATGCCAATGAATGGCTTCTGAACAATGCCGCCTTCACCCGTGGCGATGTCACCTTTTCCGCCGTGGCGGCCTGCAACGAAAGCGCGCAATTCCTCGACGCCGCGCCGGGGGCGCCGCTTTTCCTGATCGAACGGACGACGTGGAAACACGCCACGCCGATCACGTTCGTCAAGCTGTATTACGCGCCGGGCTACCGCATGCACACGATGATCTGACCGCCGCTGGCCGAGCACGGGCGATACGAAACAAGTGTTTCGCCCGCGCGGTCAGGTGACCCGTCGAAAGAAAACAACCCGGCGACATCGCCCGACTGCCGGACTCCTGAATGCGCGCCGGCCAACCACCTGATATTAGTATAATTTCTTTTATGTAGAAGGAAATTTCAGCTTGTTTCGCGCCAACGGGTTGAAACGGTACGCGAAGCATGGTTGCCTCCACCGATCAACACCAAGTGCAGGGAGTCGACAGAACATGACAGTTCGCCATCTATTCGCAGCCATTTCCGCAACAATTGTTTCTGCAACACCGGTGGTCGCGCAGGACACCTACATCGCCGGGGTCGAGGCCTCCTTTCCCCCGTGGGCCTATGTCGAGGAAGGCGAGTTCAAGGGGATCGCCATCGACGCCATGAGCGCCATCGCCGAGGATCAGGGCCTCGACGTCGAGTTCCGCGACATGCCGTGGCCGTCGCTGGTGCCCGCGCTGGCGCAGGGCCGCATCGACCTTCTGGTGACCGGCCTGAACGTCACGCCCGAACGGGCCGAGGTCCTCGATTTCTCGATCCCGTGGTGGGAAAACGATGACGAGATCCTCGTCGCGGCCGACTCGGGCAACAACATGATCGACGTGCTGTGCTGCGGCGCCACGATCGGCGCCCAGGGCGGCGCCACGCAGTACCAGTGGCTCGAGGAAAACCTCGTCAACCGTGACGGCGTGGATGTGACGTTGCGCGGCTACGAGGATTACGTCGTCGCGGTCGAGGACATGCTGGCCGGGCGCACGGACGCGGTCGTCACGTCAACCGACACCGCCGAGCAGTTCATCGCCAACGGCCGCCCCGTCACGATCGTCGGCACGATCCAGCAGAACCAGCCGCAGGCCCTTGCCGTTCAGGAAGGCGATCCCAACGGCCTGCTCGAAGCGCTCAACCGCGGCATCGTGAACATCTACGAAAGCGGCGCGTGGGAAGAGATCGTGCACACCTATTCGCCGCAGGCGTCGATCCGCACGATCCCGACAGCCATGCCGGATTACGTGGATTCCTATGAGGAACCGATCCCCGGCTATTCCGACTGATCCATCTTGACTGGTGTCTTTTCGATCGGGCTGCGCCGCGGCGCAGCCCGTCCCTATCGCTGAAAGAACCACGCCATGATCCTTGACATCATCATCAGTCACATCCCGTACCTGCTGGGCGGGCTCTGGGTGGCGATCCAGCTTCTGGTCTGCCTGCTGGCGATCGGGTTCGTGTTCGGGCTGCTGCTGGCACTGGCCGAGATCTACGGCCACTGGACCCTGCGCTGGTTCGGGATCATGTTCGAACGCATCTTCCGCGGCATTCCCGAACTCGTCCTGATCCTGATGTGTTTCTACGGCGTGGGCAACTGGTACGCGATCGACCCCTTCCCGGCGGCCGTCCTCGCGCTCGGGTTGCGGTCCACCGCCTACCAGTCACAGATATTCCGCGGGCTGATACAGGCCGTTCCGCGGGGCCAGATCGCGGCGGCGCGCGCCATCGGCATGTCCGGAGCGCAGGCGTTGCGCCACGTCACCCTGCCGCAGGCGCTGCGCCAGCTTCCCGGGCCGTGGTCCAACGAATTCTCCAGCGAGTTGAAGGCGACATCGCTGGCCTATGTCATCGGCGTGGTCGAGCTCACCCGGCAGGGCCGCTACATCATTTCCAGCACGCAGGGGAACATCCTCATCGTCTTCGGCGTCGTCGCGCTGATGTATTTCGTGGTCAACTGGCTGGGCAACCGCGCCCTCTACCGGGCCGAGAAAGCGCTCGAGATTCCCGGTCTCGAACGAAGGGAGAGCGAGTGATGCTGCTCGACGTCAAGGACATTCACAAGGCTTACGGCAAGGCCGAGATCCTCAAGGGCGTGTCGCTGACGCTGGAACGTGGCGAGACCAAGGTCATCATGGGGCCCTCGGGCACCGGCAAATCCACGCTGCTGCGCTGCATCAATCGCCTGAGCCCGCCCACCGCGGGCGAGGTGCGGCTTGACGGCACACTCGTGGAAGAGCGCAACATCAACGAGATGCGCCAGAAAATCGCCTTCGTCTTCCAGGATTTTAACCTCTTCCTGCATCTCAGCGCGCTTGACAACGTCGCCATCGGGCCGAAACGGCTCAAGGGCCTCCGCGGCGCCGATGCCCGCGATCTGGCGATGGAGGAACTCCGGCGCGTCGGGATGGAGGCCCACGCCGCCTCGTACCCCGCGCAGCTTTCGGGCGGCCAGCAACAGCGCGTCTCCATCGCCCGCGCGCTTGCCATGAAGCCCGAGGTGATCCTGTTCGACGAACCCACCTCCGCGCTCGACCCCGAACTGACGGGCGAGGTCGTCGCGGTGATGCAGCAGCTTGCCAGCGACGGGATCACGATGCTGGTGGTCAGCCACGAAATCGGCTTCGCCCGGCGCGCGGCCGACGCCATCGTCTTCATGGAGGGCGGCCATATCATCGAACAGGGCCCGCCCGACCAGATCGTCAACGCGCCGCAGCACGACCGCACCCGCGAATTCCTCAACCTGATCGCGGCGGAGGGGCAGGTATCGTGACCGACTTCCTCGCTTTCGCGATCGAGCACCTGCCGACGATCCTGTCGGCCCTTCCAATGACGCTGGGCATGTGGGTGCTGGCGATGCTGATCGGCGTGGCGCTCGGGCTGACGCTGGCCACCGCGCGCCTGTATGGCGGGCGCGTGACATATTTCGCGGCCACCGCCTATGTCGAGATCTTCCGCGGCACCCCGATGCTGGTGCAGATGTTCTTCATCTACCTCGGCCTGCCCGAGATCGGTATCGTTCTGGATCCGTTCGCGGCGGCGGTCATCGCCATCGGCCTGAACTCGGCCGCCTATCAGGCCGAATATTTCCGCGGCGCGGTCCGGTCGATCCCGCAGGGGCAGATGGCCGCCGCGCGCGCCATCGGCATGACGCGCCTGCAGGCCCTGCGCGACATCCTGTTGCCACAGGCCCTGCGCCGCGTGATCCCGCAATGGTCGAACGAGGCGATACTCGAACTCAAGTACACTTCGATCGCCTATGCCATCGGCGTCAGCGAAATGACCTCGCGGGCCGAACAGATCGGCTACAAGACCTTCCAGTTCTTCGAGGTCTTCCTGCTGGTGGCGATCGTCTATGTCATCCTGACCGGGATCGTCGCGCAGATCCTGCACGTGATCGAACAGCGCACCTCCCTGCCCGGGGTGAACAGGTAGCGCGCACAAGCCCGGCCCGCGCAAGCCGACCGCCTGTCAGGCCAACCTGCGGCGCTCAGCCATCCTCGTCGGCATCAGGGTCCGGCTGGCCCACGCCCTTGAACACGAACTTGAACGGCAGGATCCACAGGAAGCCGAGGCAGACATAAACCGCGAACTCGATCCACAGGGGCGGCCGCTCGAACAGGGCCACCACGTTGACCGCCAGCACCACGTAGACCGGCATCCCGATCAGCAGGATCACCAGCGACCAGCGGCGGCGGGCCTTGTAACTCAACGCCATGCGACACCTCTCAATCGGCGAACGGATCGGTCACGAGGATCGTGTCCTCGCGCTGCGGCGACGTAGACAGTAGCGCGACCGGGCACTCGATCAACTCCTCGACCCGGCGGACATACTTGATCGCGTTGGCCGGCAGATCTGCCCAGCGGCGCGCGCCCTCGGTGCTTTCCGACCAGCCCGGCAATTCCTCGTAGACGGGCACGCAGCGCGCCTGCTGGTCGGCCGCCGTCGGCAGGTAATCCAGCCGCTTGCCGTCCAACTCGTAGCCAACGCAGATTCGCAGCGTCTCGAAGCCGTCCAGAACATCCAGCTTGGTCAGCGAGATGCCGTTCACCCCCGATGTCGCGCAGGTCTGGCGCACGAGGCAGGCATCGAACCACCCGCAGCGGCGTTGCCGGCCCGTCGTCGTGCCGAATTCATGCCCCCGCTCGCCCAGTCGCTGGCCGTCCGCGTCGTCCAGCTCGGTGGGAAACGGCCCCTCGCCCACGCGCGTGGTATATGCCTTGACGATCCCCAGAACGAAATCGATCGAGCCGGGCCCGATCCCGGTGCCCGTCGCTGCCTGCCCGGCGATCACGTTGGACGACGTGACAAAGGGATAGGTGCCGAAATCGATGTCCAGCAACGCGCCCTGCGCCCCCTCGAACAGGATCCGCCGCCCGGCGCGCCGCTTCTCGTTCAGCACTTTCCAGACAGGCGCGGCATGGGGCAGGATCCGCGGGGCGATCTCCGTCAGCGCGGCGATCAGCCCGTCACGGTCGACCGGCTTCAGCCCCAGCCCGCGGCGCAGCGCGTCATGATGCGCCAGCGCGCGGTCCACCCGCGCCTCCAGCGTGGCC
>NZ_JBKOTX010000163.1:0-11946 GCF_047086965.1 Roseovarius halophilus (ex Wu et al. 2025)
TTTTCTTCACCTATGAATTCGCCTTCATCGTCTACCCTGCGATCTGGGCCTATTTCACCAAGGCGCGACCCGTGCCCGGGGTGCGGCATCAGGCCGGCGACCTGCTTCTGCTGGACGCGCTGAATGAAACGCCGGCCAGCGACGCGGGCTGGGCCGCGCTTGGCGCGGCGCTGCGGCGGCTGCACATCTCGACGGCCGACAGCTATGGCTGGCCCGAGGATTACGCGTTCGGCAGTGTCGGCATCAGCAACGCACCAGTGTCGGACTGGCCGCGTTTCTGGGCCGAGAACCGCCTGCTGGCCGTGCCGGACTGCCTGCCCCACGATATCCGCGGGCGGATCGACCTGCTGGCGCATCGCCTGCCCGACCTGTTGCCCGCATCGCCGCCGGCCGCGCTGCTGCACGGCGACCTCTGGACGGGCAACGTCCTGTTCAGCGGGCAAAACGCCTTTTTCATCGATCCCGCGTGTTATCACGGCGATGGCGAGGTCGACCTTGCCATGCTACGGCTTTTCGGGGCGCCACCGCCGCCCTTCTTCGAGGGCTACGGCCCGCTCCCGGCCGGTCACACGGCACGGCAGCCCGTCTACCAGCTCTGGCCGGCACTGGTGCATCTGCGCCTGTTCGGCGGCGGGTACCGCGGTATGGTCACGCGGCTGCTGGACGCGGCCGACGTCTGAGCGCCGCGACTCCGGGGAACGTCAGCACCCGGGCGTCTCGGCCAGCGACAACAGCAGGTCGAGATCCAGATGCGCCTCCAGATGCGCGGCAAGGTCGTCAAGCGTCTCTTCTACGCCGGCATCATAGGCGATTTCGGACCGGCCCCCCAAATCCTCCAGAAAAGCCGCCCGGAAATTGTCCGAGGCGAAGAGCCCGTGCAGGTAGGCCCCGCGCACGCGCCCGTCGGCCGAGGCCGCGCCCTCGGAACGTCCGTCAACCTCCAGCCACGCGCGTGCCCGGTCCGGCCCGTCGGTTTCGCCGAGATGTATCTCGTAGCCGCTCACCCGGTCGCCCGTCGGCAGGTACCGCGCCTCGGTCAGGGACAGGTGCTTGCGCGGGCGCATCACCGTGCGCACGTCCAGGTGGCCCAGCCCCGGCACGCTGCCCGCCGCGCCCTCGATCCCCTCGGGGTCGGCGATTTCGCGGCCCAGCATCTGGTACCCCCCGCAAACGCCCAGCACGTGACCCCCGCGCCGGATATGCGCCGCAAGATCCGTGTCCCAGCCCTGCGCGCGAAAATGCGCCAGATCGGCGATGGTGGACTTGCTGCCCGGTATCAGCACGAGATCGGCATCCCCCGGCAGGGCGCGGCCCGGGTCGACGATCTCGACGCTGACGCCCGGCTCGTTCGCCAACGGGTCAAGATCGTCGAAATTGGCGATGCGCCCCAGACGCGGCACGGCAACCTTCACCCCGCTGCCCGGCGTGTCGGCGATGTCCATCACGTCCTCGGCCGGCAGGCGCCACGCAGTCGCGAACCACGGCAGCACCCCGAGGGCGGGCCAGCCGGTGCGCACCACGATCTCGGCCAGCCCGTCATCGAACAGCCGCACGTCGCCGCGGAACTTGTTGATCGCAAAGGCCCGGATGCGCGCCGCATCCTCGGGCGGCAGGATCGCTTGCGTCCCCACGACCTGCGCGATGACACCGCCCCTGTCGATGTCGCCCACCAGCACGACCGGCACACCCGCCGCCTCGGCAAAGCCCATGTTGGCGATGTCGCCCGCGCGCAGGTTGATCTCGGCCGGGCTGCCCGCCCCCTCGACCAGCACCAGATCGGCGGTGCCGCACAGCCGGCGGAAACTGTCCAGCGCTGGCCCCAGAAGATCCGGCTTGGCCTTGGCGTAATCCGCGGCGCGCAACGTCGCGAACCGTTGCCCCTGCACGATGACCTGCGCACCGGTATCGGTTTCGGGCTTCAGCAGGACAGGGTTCATGTCGGTATGCGGCGCGCGCCCCGATGCCAGCGCCTGCAGCGCCTGTGCGCGCCCGATCTCGCCACAGTCCTCGGTGACGGCGGCGTTGTTCGACATGTTCTGCGGCTTGTACGGCGCGACGGCAAGGCCACGCCGCGTGAAAGCCCGGGCCAACCCGGCCACCAGCATGGATTTCCCCACGTTGGAGCCTGCCCCCTGAATCATCAATGCCCTAGCCATGGTCCCCGCGCGCCGTGGATGCTCGGCCCCCTGATACAGGGCAAACCACCCCGCGAAAAGACATCATGCACAGCATGACGGGCGCCGTGGCGGCAGCCGGCATCAGGCCCAAAAGGAAAGCCCCGCCGGAACCGGCAGGGCCTTCGGCAAGGTCTGGTCGGGCCGTGGTCAGGCCGCTTCGGCCTGCGCGGCGGCGGCGTGGCGACGCTCGCTTTCCTCGCGGGACAGCGCGACCGAGGTGCGCACACCCTTGGCCACGAATTCCATCAGGCCCTCGACGACGCGCTCGTTGGGGTCGATGCCGGCGCAGGACAGCACCTCGCGCCCGTCGCGCGAACGGGCCCAGCGGGCGATCTGGTCAGGGCCGTTGCCGTATTTCTTGTCATCCGATATCGCATCGTCCAACGCGGCGAGAACGACGGCGGCAAACAGCTTGCGCGCACGGTTGCCCTGTTCGGCATTGAAGGCGGTGCCGTCAACGAAATCCTTCATGTTTCGTCCTTGATGTTATTGCTCTTGTGTTTTGGGCGTGGCGATGGTTATGGCTGACTTCGAACGATTCGGATAGGGCTCAAACGCATAGCTTACTTGCAAAATTTGCATGGCTTTCTGCGTTCGCAGCACGAGATATCGTCGTCTTGCCTGTCATCACCTCAAGGGATATAGGTGGCGGCGAATACCAATCAACCTTCTGACACGGTTATGCCACATGCCCAAGATCAACGGAAACGAGATCAAGCCCGGAAACGTGCTCGAGCACAACGGCGGGCTCTGGACGGCGGTCAAGGTGGAGCACGTCAAGCCCGGCAAGGGTGGCGCCTTCGCCCAGGTCGAGCTGCGCAACCTGCGAAACGGGTCCAAGCTGAACGAACGCTTCCGGAGCGCTGACAAGGTCGAGCGTGTGCGCCTCGAACAGAAGGACCAGCAGTTTCTCTACGAGGACGACGGCATGCTGCATTTCATGGACGCCGAGACCTTCGAACAGATCTCGCTGCCCGGCGACATCCTCGGCGAACGGCGGCCGTTCCTGCAGGACGGGATGACCATCACCGTGGAATTCTACGAAAGCGAGGCACTGAACGCCACGCTGCCCCAGAAAGTCACCTGCCGCGTGGCCGAGACCGAGCCGGTCGTGAAAGGCCAGACCGCGGCCAACAGCTTCAAGCCCGCCGTGCTGGAAAACGGCGTCAAGGTGATGGTGCCGCCCTTCGTCGGCCCGGACGAGGAAATCGTCGTCAACACCGAGACGATGGACTACGCCGAGCGGGCCTGACAAACCGATCTGCCCGCCCCGACCGCGGCCCATCGGCCGCGCTGCGGGGCTCACCTGCGCGCCAGGCGCCTTCCCGTGGTACCCGCGGCCGGACTCGAACCGGCACGGCCTGAAGCCTGGGGATTTTAAGTCCCCTGTGTCTACCATTCCACCACGCGGGCCACGGGCGCGGACAATATCCGGTTTGGGTGTGGTGTAAACCCGGACGCTTGGCTTGAAACACCGTTTTCGCTGTGCCATCCCGAGAGCGGGACAGGATAGGCATTGCCTTGGCGCAGAATCTCACGGACCTCGCGAACAGCACCGCGTTCGTCGACCTCTTCGACGGGATGCAGGACCCGGCCATCATCCTGAACGCGTCCGACGGCGCGATACGCGCGGCAAACGAGGCGGCAACGCGATTGCTCGGCTATCCGCGGGCGCAGCTTGTCGGCATGACCGCCGCCGACATCCACCCTCACGAACTTCCCCGGCTGCGGCAATTCCTCGACGAAGTGACGCAACGGGGTGCGTGGATGCGTGACGACCTGTCCTGTCGCACGCGCAACGGCGTTTTCGTGCCGGCCGAAATCCGCAGCACAGCTTTTCCGACCGACGGCGATGACCTGATCCTCGCGGTGATCCGCGACTTGCGGGGCGAACAACTGGCGGAAGTGGGCCAATCCGTCCGCAAGCTGGTCCATGATCTGAGAAACACGCTGACGACCGCGCAACTGCTTTCCGACAGGCTGCAAGGCCATGCCGACCCAAAGGTACAAGCGGGCGCCGACGTCATGTCACGGTCGCTGGAAAGAGCGCTTGGCCTGTGCCAGCAAACGCTGCTGGCGGGCCATGCCGAAGAGCAGAAGCCCGATGCCGCCCGTTTTCTGCTGCACGACGTTGTCGAAGAGATCATCGCGACGGCCGTCCTGCCGGGCGGGATGGACACGCAAGTGATTTTTGACGCCGGCGACGCAACGGTGCTGGACGCGGATTTCGACCAGGTTTACCGGATCCTGTTGAACCTTGTGCGCAATGCCAGCGATGCGGGCGCGCGCACCGTCACGATCCACGGCGACCGCATGGAAAAAGCAGCGGGGATCACTGTCGCCGACGACGGCCCCGGCCTGCCCGACGAGCTCGTGAAGCGCCTCGCAGAGGAAAAACAACGCCCGGGCGCAGGCGGCACCGGTCTCGGGCTGATGATCGCCTCCGAACTTGCACGGGGGCATGGCGGATATCTCAGGGTCGCGAGAGCCGATGACCGGGGCACGACCTTTGAAATCATGCTGCCGGATCAGGATTGATCGTCGGCGCGGTATTCCGGATCGATCCTCGTGCGTACAAGATTGTTGGCATGGGTCGCGATGGTGAATTCCCCGACGACGCCGATGACTTCCAGCAATGCCTCTTCATCCAGGTCGAACCGGGAAAAATAGGCGATTTCCGCTTTCGGCAAGCGACCATGCATTTCAAGGATCCGTTGCGTCGCCAGGACGAGGTTGCGGGCACGCATCTGGTGCGGCACCGCGTTCTGCAAGACCGCCGCCACCGCGGCCGCGTCCGCGCCGGCCTCCTTGGCTTCTTTCGAAAGGGCCGACTGACAATAGGCGCACTCGAAGTGCTGCGCGGTGATCAACCCCACCAGCAACCGCTCCGCCGGGGTCAGCGCACCCTCGGCTTCCAGGCAGCCATCCAGCGCCATGAACCCGGCAAGCACCGCGCGGTTGCCCGTCAAGGTGCGAAAAAGGTTGGGGATGCCGTCAGGATAGGCCTCGCGCATCTTTTCCAGCAGATCGTCGGCATTGCTCATGTTGGGGCCGTCCTTTCGTCGCGTGACGGCGACAATAGGAAATAGGGCTACAGGGGTCCACCACCCCGGCGATCATGATCAATCACAACTTCATGACGATCCGTCAAGATGCCGCTCAGATATTCTCGCCGTCGGCCTCGAGCACGGGCAGCAGGTGCCGCTCGCCCAGCCACGGGTTCAGGTCCAGCGCCGCCCGCAGGGCCAGCACGGCCTCGGCGTTGCGCCCGAGGGCATGAAGCGTCAGCGCCTTGCCCGCCAAGGCTGCCACGTGGCGCGGCGCGCGCGCCAGCGTGCGGTCGAGATCCGGCAGCGCCGCCTCGAAATCACCGCGCAGGAAATGGATGTAGGCCCTTTGATTGTACCCTTCCGCGTAGTCCGGGCAGTAGGCGACAAGGGCCTCGAAGGCGTCCATCGCGCCGGCGTAGTCACGGGACTCGCGTCGCGACATCCCCTCGTCCAGCAATTCCTGCGCGCGGGTATCGGGCGCATCGGTCCACAATTCCCACATCGCGTCCGACAGGCGCCGGCCCTCCGCTTCGTCGGGGGCGGCGCGCGCGGCGCGGATCAGGTCGCCCAGCTCGGCCGCGTGATCGGGCGGTTCCGGGCATTCTTGCGCGGCGGCGGGGCCGAAGGCAGCAGCAGACAGGAGGAGCGGGGCCAGCAAAAGATGTCTCATGCCCGCACATGATGCGCCGACACGCGCAAAAATCAAATCACGTCCGACAGCGTGTCCTCTTTCACGGCCTGCATCGCGACATAGGTCGAGGTGTTGGCCACATGCGGCAGCGTCGAGATCTTCTCGGCCAGGACACGGCGATAATCCGCCATGTCCTGTGTCCGGATTTTCATGAGGTAGTCGAAATTCCCGGCGATCAGGTGCGCCTGCTCGATCTCGGGGATGGCGGCGACGGCGGCGTTGAACTCGGCCAGCGCGGCCTCGCGCGTGTCGTGCAGCCGTACCTCGACGAAACTCACGTGATCGAGCCCCAGCCGGATCGGATCGATGAGCGCGCGATACCCGGTGATGACGCCGGCCGCCTCCAGCCGGCGCAGGCGGGCCTGCGTGGGCGACTTCGACAGCCCGATCTCGCGCGCGAGCTCCGTTATCGAGATGCGCCCGTTGCCACCGAGGACGCGCAGAATCGCCCGGTCGAAACGGTCGATGTCGAACTGATCTTTTTGACCTTGTTCCGGCATTTTTTTGACCCGTAAAATCGGAAATTTTCGCATATTCAGGATAAATGACTTACAACCCGGTGGTATCATGGGTCAATCCACTTGCAGGGAGCAGACCATGCCGTATGACAGCGACTTCCGCCGCACCATCGACCTTGCGACTTATGCCGACGAGGGCGAAACGATTGCCCGGCTCACCGCCGAGGCCGCGCTGTCGGAAACGGATCGCGCCAGTATTTGCCAGCGCGGGGCGCAGCTTGTGCGCGATATCCGTGGCCAGTCCAGCCCCGGGCTGATGGAAGTGTTCCTCGCGGAATACGGCCTGTCAACCGAGGAGGGGATCGCGTTGATGTGCCTGGCCGAGGCGCTGCTGCGCGTGCCCGACGCCGACACGATCGACGCGCTGATCGAGGACAAGATCGCCCCCAGCGACTGGGGCAAGCACATGGGCCATTCCACCTCGCCGCTGGTCAACGCCTCGACATGGGCGCTGATGCTCACCGGCAAGGTGCTGGAGGAAGACAAGCCCGGCCCCGTCGGCCACCTGCGCGGCGCCATCCGCCGCCTGGGCGAGCCGGTGATCCGCACCGCCACGGCCCGCGCGATGAAGGAGATGGGCCGCCAGTTCGTACTGGGCGAGACAATTGAATCGGCCATGAAACGCGCCGCCGAGATGGAAAGGAAGGGCTATTCCTATTCCTACGACATGCTGGGCGAGGCCGCCCGGACGGATGCCGATGCCGTGCGCTATCACCTCGGCTATTCGCGCGCGATCACGGCCATCGCCAATGCCTGCACCAACCCAGACATCCGCGACAACCCCGGGATTTCGGTCAAGCTCTCCGCCCTGCATCCCCGCTACGAGGTGGCGCAGCGCGATCAGGTGATGGACGTGCTGGTGCCCCGCCTTCGTTCGCTCGCATTGCTGGCGAAATCGGCCCGGATGGGGCTCAACATCGACGCGGAGGAGGCCGACCGCCTGTCCCTTTCGCTCGACGTGATCGAAACCGTCCTGAGCGAACCCGCATTGGCCGGCTGGGACGGGTTCGGCGTCGTGGTACAGGCTTACGGGCAGCGCGCGGGCCACGTGCTCGAATACCTGCACGACCTCGCCAACCGGCTGGACCGGCGGCTGATGGTGCGCCTCGTCAAGGGGGCCTACTGGGACACCGAGATCAAGCAGGCCCAGGTCGAGGGGGTCGACGGCTTCCCGGTCTTCACCTCCAAGGCGGCGACGGACATTTCCTATATTGCCAATGCCCGCAAATTGCTGTCGATGACCGACCGCATCTACCCGCAATTCGCCACGCACAACGCGCACACGGCGGCCGCCATCCTCGAAATGGCCGACGACAGGTCCGCCTTCGAATTCCAGCGCCTGCACGGCATGGGCGAGTCGCTGCACGGCCTGATCATGCAGGGCGAGGGCACGCGCTGCCGCATATACGCGCCCGTCGGCGCGCATCGCGACCTGCTGGCCTATCTGGTGCGCCGTCTTCTGGAAAACGGCGCGAATTCCAGCTTCGTCAACCAGATCGTGGACGAGGACGTGCCGCCCGAAACCGTCGCGGCCGACCCTTTCGAGACAATCAACGAACAGACGCCCGAGCTGCCGACCGGCCCCGAACTGTTCCAGCCCGAACGGGTGAACTCCAAGGGGTTCGACCTGGCCCACCACCCCACGCTCGACGAGATCGACGCCGCCCGCGACCCGTATGCCACGCATCAGTGGCAGGCCGCGCCGCTGCTGGCGGGCAAGGCCGTACCCGAAGCGGCGCAGCCCGTCATCAACCCGGCCGATCCCGCCGACAGCCCCGGCACCGTGGCATGGGCCAGCGCCGCCGACATCGAAACGGCGCTGGACCACGCGCGGGCATGGGATGCCCCGGCCGAGGACCGCGCGGCGGTGCTGAACCGGGTGGCCGACCTTTACGAGGCCAATTACGGCGAACTTTTCGCGGCGATCCACCGCGAGGCCGGCAAATCGGTGCTCGACGCCGTCGCCGAACTGCGCGAGGCGGTCGATTTCCTGCGCTACTACGCGGCCAACGCCCCGACGGACGAGGCGGTGGGCACCTTCACCTGCATCAGCCCGTGGAACTTCCCGCTGGCGATCTTCACCGGCCAGATCAGCGCGGCCCTGGCCGCGGGGAACGCGGTGCTGTCGAAACCGGCCGAACAGACGCCGATCATTTCCTGCCTTGCCGTCAAGCTCATGCACGAGGCCGGCGTCCCCAAGACCGCGCTGCAGTTGCTGCCCGGCGCGGGCGAGGTGGGCGCGGCGCTCACCTCCGACCCGCGCGTGGGCGGGGTGGCCTTTACCGGGTCAACGGACACCGCCATGAAAATCCGCCGGGCAATGGCCGGGAACCTCGCGCCGGGCGCGCCGCTCATCGCCGAAACGGGCGGGCTCAACGCCATGATCGTCGATTCCACCGCGCTGCCGGAACAGGCCGTGCAGGCAATCGTCGAATCCGCCTTCCAGTCGGCGGGCCAGCGGTGCTCGGCCCTGCGCTGCCTTTACGTGCAGGAGGACATCGCCGACAGCTTCACCGAGATGCTGACCGGCGCGATGGACGCGCTGCGTATCGGCCAGCCGTGGGACTTGTCGACCGACGTCGGCCCGGTGATCGACGAGGACGCCCGCAGCGGCATCGCCGAGCATATCCAGCAGGCCCGCGCCGAAGGCCGGCTCCTGCACGAGATCAAGACGCCCAATGCCGGCACCTACATCGCGCCCACGCTGATCAAGGTGGGCGGCATCGAGGACATGGAGCGCGAGATCTTCGGCCCCGTCCTGCACCTCGCCACCTACAGGGCGCGGGATCTCGACCGCGTGATCGACCGGATCAACGCGACGGGCTACGGCCTGACCTTCGGGCTTCAGACCCGGATCGACGACCGCGTGCAGCACGTGACCGAGGCCGTCCATGCCGGCATTGTTGCGCGCCCCCCATTCGGGCGCGTCGAAGCCGCGCTGGAAGTCGATCAGGATCAGCGCGCGTGCCGGCATGGCTCAGCCGGCGGGGTGGCGGCAGGTCATGCGTCGCCGCTCGCCCGTGCGCGACCGCAGCAGCAGCGTATCGGTTTCCATCCACCCGTCCCGGGCCTTGAGCCCCGACAGGATCGAGCCGCCGGTCACGCCCGTCGCGGCAAAGATCACGTCGTCGCGCACCATCTCGTCGCGGGCGTAGACGCGGTTCAGGTCGGTGATGCCGGCCTTGGCGGCGCGGGCCTTCTCGGCCTCGTTGCGAAACAGCAGACGGCCCCAGATCTGGCCGCCGAGGCATTTCAGCGCGCCGGCGGCCAGCACGCCTTCGGGCGCCCCGCCCTGGCCCATGTACATGTCGATGCCGGTCGTGTCCGGATCGCTGCAATGCATGACACCGGCCACGTCGCCATCCCCGATCAGGTAGATTGCGGCGCCGGCCTCGCGCAGCTCGGCGATCATGTCCTGGTGGCGCGGGCGTTCCAGCACGCAGACCGTGATATCGGCCGGGTTCACACCCTTGGCCGCGGCCAGCGCCTCGACCCGGTCGCGCGGCGACATGTCGAGCGACACCACGCTCTCGGGGTAGCCCGGGCCGACCGCCAGCTTGTCCATGTAGACATCGGGCGCGTGAAGCATCGTGCCGCGCGGGGCCAGCGAGATGACGGTCAGCGCGTTGGGCATCGCCTTGGCGGTGATCGTTGTGCCCTCCAGCGGATCCAGCGCGATGTCCACGCCGGGGCCGACGCCGCTGCCCACTTCCTCGCCGATGTAGAGCATCGGGGCCTCGTCGCGCTCGCCCTCGCCGATGACCACGACACCCCGGATGGGCAGTTTGCCCAGTTCCTCGCGCATGGCGTTGACCGCGGCCTGGTCGGCGGCTTTCTCGTCGCCCCGCCCGATCATCGGGGCGCAGGCCAGCGCGGCCTGTTCGGCGACGCGGGCCAGCCCCAGCGACAGAAGGGAGTCGTCGAATTCGTCGGGCGTGGTCATCGCAATTTCCTTGTTCCAAACAGCGGTAGCAGCATTAGCGGCAGGCCCCTCGCGGGACAAGCCCGGGCTCACACATTCTCGATCCTGAGCGCGACAGGCGCGCCCGACATCACGTCGAGCCCGGAAATGGCGCTCAGCGCCTCCTCCAGCGCGTCCCGCGTCGTCCGGTGGGTGACGATCAGCACCGGCGCGGTGCTCGCGGAATGGCGGTACTGGCGCATCCGGTCGATCGAGATCCCGGCATTGCCGAGCGCGGTTGCCACCTTGGCCAGCGCGCCCGGCTTGTCCTCCAGTGCCATGCGCAGGTAATAGGGGGCCGGCGTGGCCGTCTTGGCGGGGGTGGCGTGGCTCAGCGTCGCCGCGGGCTGGCCGAAGGTCGGGATGCGCAGGCCGCGCGCGATGTCCATCACGTCGCCCATCACCGCGCTGGCGGTCGGGCCCTCGCCCGCGCCGGGGCCGCGCATCACGATCTGTTCCACGTTGTCGCCTTCGAGCACGCACATGTTCGTGCCGCCTTCCAGCTGGCCCAGCGGGCTGTTCTCGGGCACGAGGCAGGGCGACATGCGCTGCTCCAGCCCCCGGCCTGTCGGCTGCGCCACGCCCAACAGCTTGATGCGGTAGCCCATGTCGGCGGCATGACGGATGTCCTCGATCGTGATGCAGCCGATGCCCTCCAGCTCCACCGCGTCGAAATCGACGCGGCAGCCAAAGGCGATGGCGGCCATGATCGCCAGCTTGTGCCCGGCATCGATGCCGCCCACGTCAAGCGTCGGGTCGGCTTCGAGGTAGCCAAGCTGGTCGGCCTCCGCGAAAACGTCGTCATAGGGTAGACCGGCGGCGTGCATCCGCGTGAGGATGTAGTTGCAGGTGCCGTTCATCACGCCCATGACGCGGGTGATCTCGTTGCCGGCCAGTCCCTCGGTCAGCGTCTTGATCACGGGGATGCCGCCGGCCACCGCGGCCTCGAAGCGGATGACGCGCCCTGCGGCCTCCGCGGCCTCGGCCAGTTCCTGCCCGTGATGGGCGAGCATCGCCTTGTTCGCGGTCACCACGTCCTTGCCGAAGGCGATGGCGGTTTCCGTCGCCGCCTTCGCGGGTCCGTCGCTGCCGCCCATCAGTTCGACGAAAACGTCCACGTCGTCGCGCGCGGCCAGCGCGACGGGGTCGTCCTCCCAGTCATAGTCGTTGAGGCTCACGCCCCGGTCCTTGGTCCGCGATCGCGCCGACACGGCGCTGATCGTCACAGGGCGCCCGGCGCGCGCGGCCAGCAGACAGGCTTTCTGTCGCACGATGCGCACGACGCCGGCACCGACGGTGCCCAGTCCGGCAATACCAAGGCGCAAGGGGTCAGACATGGGGCTCTCCGTCGCTCGGGTGCTGTGATCAACCGGGATTTAACGGCTTATCCCGAAGGGTGCAACGCGGGTTTTGCGTGCCGCGCGTGGCTTACTCGACCCCGGCCTCCATGCGCCGGCGCGTTTCGGTATCTATGACATCGCCCCTGATCCGGCCGGCCCGGGCCCGCAGCCGCGCCGCGCGCGCCTCCAGCGCTTCGGTGGCCGGGGCC
>NZ_JBKOTX010000164.1:0-11932 GCF_047086965.1 Roseovarius halophilus (ex Wu et al. 2025)
TTCTGCCGCAGAACGTCCTGCGCGATGGTCGAGAGCCCCGCGATGCCCTTGCGCATGTCGGTGACCCCGCAGGCCAGGTAGACGCGAACACCCGTGCCACGCGCCGCCGCCCTGCCCCGTGTGCGGGCCGGTCATCATGGCTTGCCAGTCCTGGCTGACCGACTGCCCGACATGGGCGACCTCGAAATCCTCGCGCAGGCGCTCGGCGGCGCGCACCATCTCGGGCGTCAGGAAGGGTTCGCCGAACTTGTCCTTGCGCCGGGCCAGGGCCCGCACCGGGCTGTCGGCGGCGGCCAGCCGGGTGCTTCGCAGGCGGGTTTCTTCCTCGGGCCCCGTGGCGCCGCCGGGGGCATGGGCAAAGGGGGTCTGGGCCTAGGCCATCTCGCGGGCGCGGTTTTCCGAGCGCGCGATCAGGTCGCGCAGTGCCGCCCGCCCGGTGTGGGACATCCGGTAGCGCACAACACGCCCCCCCAGCGCCCCGGCATCGACAAAATCGCGCAGCACCAGCGCCCGGGCCACCCGCAGATCCAGTGGCGCGCTGTGTTCGGGACTGTCGCCCGCCGCATCGCGCACGATGACCCCACGCCCCATGTCCGGGGCCACGGCCAATAGCGCCCCCGGCTCGGCCAAGCGGCGCAGGGCCTGCAGCTGTTCCAGGTTCGAGACCGCCGCCGCGCCCCCGGCCCCTTCCGAGGCCAGCACCCGCAGCGCCTCATCGATGAGCGGGTCCTCGCGGCGCTGTTCGACCCGGCGCACCTGGCGCATGATGGTCGAGGCGTGGCAGTCCGCGCGACGTGCCAGCGCGCGGATGGACTGGCCATAAACGGTGTGCAGCAGGTAGTGCCGTACGTGGTCCGGCACCCAGGTCGGCATCGAGACCGACGACTTGTGTTCAAATGACATTGTCCGTTCCCATCCTCGCCGCGCTGTCAGCGCGGCCAATCCGGCCCATTCCCCACCCAGGACACCGTTTCTCTGTCGGAAACATTGTCCACAGAAGAAACCATAGTTTCCAATTGGTAAACGTTGGTTAAGGGGCCGTTCGCCGATTTTTATCACACGCAACACACGCTCGGGTTGTGTTACAAGTGGCATGAAACAAACCGGGAGTCCGTCATGGAAGATGTCCTGACACGCGTTTCACGTCTCGAAAGGCCGCAAATTCTGGTGCAGACCGCGCGCCTTGGGTTAACGGAGTATTGCCGCGACCGCCATCTGCGGCGGTTGCTGAAGACCGACACGCCACCGCAAGCAAGCGATGCGGTGATCCGGCTACTGGACATGGAGGCGGCTCTGGACAGCCAGCGCCAGCAGGACCGCGCGGCCTATTCCATAGCCCGGCACGTGGGGGTGCTGATCGCGCTGATGTCCGAGGCAGCCACCCTGCGGGCGATCCGCAAATCGCGCCGCAGGCTGGCGCCCATGGGCTGAGAGATCAGCCGAAGGCGTCGGGCATGCTGGCCTTCTTCTCGGCCACATAGGTGTTGAGGGCCTCGTTGATGGCCGGGTCGACGGCGGGCTGCTGGTAGTCGGCCAGCAGCTTCTCGACCCGCAGCTTGGCCAGTTGGCGGGTGTCGCGCCCGCCTTCCTCGTCCCAAGTCTCGAAGGGTTTGTAGTCCAGCAGATCAGAGCGCCAGAAGGCACTCTTGAAATTCGCCTGTGTATGGGCGCAGCCAAGGTAATGACCGCCCGGACCCACTTCCCGCAGCGCGTCCATGGCCTGGGCGTTCTCGTCGATCTGGACGCCGCTGGCGATGCCGTGCAGCGCCCCCAACTGGTCGGCATCCATCACGAATTTCTCGAAATCGGCGACCAGACCGCCCTCCAGCCAGCCGCAGGAGTGCAGCATGAAGTTGACCCCGGCCAGAAGCCCCACATTCAGGCTGTTGGCGGTTTCATAGCCGGCCTGTGCATCAGGCAGCTTGGAGCCGTTGAACGACCCCGCCGAGCGGTAGGGCAGCCCCAGCCGCCGCGCCAGTTGCCCCGCCCCGTAGGTGATCTTGGCGGCCTCGGGGGTGCCGAAGGTGGGCGCGCCCGAGTTCATGTCGATCGAGGTCACGAAGGTGCCGAAGATCGCCGGGGCGCCGGGCCGGATCATCTGGCTGTAGGCGACGCCGGCCAGGACCTCGGCCAGAACCTGGGTCAGCGTGCCGGCCACCGTGACCGGTGCCATGGCCCCACCGACGATGAAGGGGCTGATGATCGCGGCCTGGTTCTTGGCGGCATAAGCTTCCAGCGCGCCCATCATCGTCGCATCAAAAGTCAGCGGCGAGTTGATGTTGATCAGCGAGGTCAGAACCGTGTTCTGGTCGACGAAATCCCGGCCAAACAGGATCTCGGCCATCTCGATGCTGTCGCGCGCCCGGTCGGGATCGGTGACGGAGCCCATGAAAGGCTTGTCCGACAGGGTCATATGCGCCAGCAGCATGTCGAGGTGGCGCTTGTTCACCGCCACGTCGGTGGGTTCGCAGACCGTCCCGCCCGAGTGGTGCAGCCACTTGGACATATAGGCCAGCTTCACGAATTTCTGGAAATCCTCCATCGTGGCATAGCGGCGGCCACCGTCGACGTCGCGCACGAAGGGCGGGCCATAGACCGGCGCCAGCACCAGGTTGCGCCCGCCGATCACCACGTTGCGCTCGGGGTTGCGGGCGTGCTGGGTGAATTCCGAGGGCGCGGTCTTGATCAACTCGCGCGCCAGCCCCCGGGGAATGCGCACCCGCTCGCCGGTGACCTCGGCGCCGACGGCCTTCCAGCGCTCCAGCGCCTGCGGGTTGTCGACGAAGGCGACGCCGATCTCCTCGAGGATCTGCTCGGCATTGGCCTCGATCACCGCGATGGCCTCTTCCGTGAGAACCTCGAAGTTGGGCACGTTGCGCTCGATGTATTTCGCCGTCTCGAAACTGACCGCCGAGCGTTGCGCCCGCCGCGCGGCCCCGCCGCCGCCGCGGCCCCTGCGCCCTGCCTGTGCCGTGCTTGCTTCGCTCATGCCGCGACTCCCTCGTCTCGATGCCTTGCCAAGGTGATAGCCCCACACGCGGCGGCGATGGATCGGATTTGCGCCCTTTTGGGTGCGAAAGCGACATGCGCGCGCTTGCATGGGTCAGGCTTCCGGCTTAACTGGCGCCATGCAAAGCCACAACCACGACCGCCTTCTCATCATCGATTTCGGCAGCCAGGTCACGCAGTTGATCGCGCGGCGGCTGCGGGAGTTGAATGTCTATTGCGAGATTCACCCCTTTCAGGCCGTCACCGAGGCCTTCCTTGACGCCTTCGCGCCGCGGGCCGTGATCTTCTCGGGCGGGCCGGATTCGGTCATGCGCGCGGGCAGCCCACGGCCGCCGCGCAAGGTCTACGACCTGGGCGTGCCGATCCTGGGGATCTGCTATGGCCAGCAGGTGATGATGCAGGACCTAGGCGGCACCGTCGAGGCCGGCGAGGATGCCACCGCCGAGTTCGGCCGCGCCTGGGTCACCCCCGCCGAAGGCGCACGGCCCGATTTCCTCAACGGCTGGTTCATGGACGGCTCGGGGCGCGAACAGGTCTGGATGAGCCATGGCGACCATGTCTCGAAACTGGCCCCGGGCTTCGAGGTGCTGGGCACCTCGCCCGGCGCGCCCTTCGCCATCACCGCCGACCTGACCCGCCGGTTCTACGCGGTGCAGTTCCACCCCGAGGTGCATCACACCCCCAACGGCAAGACCCTCTACGAGAACTTCATCCGCGACGCGGGCTTCAAGGGCGACTGGACCATGGACGCCTACCGCGAAGAGGCCGTGGCCAAGATCCGCGCCCAAGTGGGCGACAGCAAGGTGATCTGCGGGCTGTCGGGCGGTGTGGACAGTTCCGTCGCCGCCGTGTTGCTGCACGAGGCCATCGGCGACCAGCTCACCTGCGTCTTCGTGGATCACGGGCTGCTGCGCCAGGGCGAGGCCGACGAGGTCGTCACCATGTTCCGCGATCACTACAACATCCCGCTGATCCATGCCGACGAGGCCGAGCTGTTCCTGGGCGAGCTTGACGGTGTTTCCGATCCGGAAATAAAGCGCAAGATCATCGGGCGTCTGTTCATTGATGTCTTCCAGAAATACGCCGGCGACATCGCGGGCGCGGATTTCCTCGCCCAGGGCACGCTCTATCCCGATGTCATCGAATCGGTCAGCTTTTCCGGCGGGCCGAGCGTGACGATCAAGTCGCATCACAACGTGGGCGGGCTGCCCGACAAGATGGGCCTGAAACTGGTCGAGCCGCTGCGCGAGCTGTTCAAGGACGAGGTCCGCGCGCTTGGTCAGGAGCTGGGCCTGCCAGCCTCGTTCATCGGCCGCCACCCCTTTCCCGGGCCGGGCCTGGCCATCCGCTGCCCCGGCGAGATCACCCGCGACAAGCTGGAGATCCTGCGCAAGGCCGATGCCGTCTATATCGACCAGATCCGCAAGCACGGGCTTTATGACGAGATCTGGCAGGCCTATGTCGCGATCCTGCCCGTGCGCACCGTGGGCGTCATGGGCGACGGGCGCACCTACGATTATGCCTGCGCCCTGCGCGCGGTGACATCGGTGGACGGCATGACCGCCGATTACTACCCCTTCAGCCATGACTTTCTGGGCGAGACCGCGACCCGCATCATCAATGAGGTCAAGGGCATCAACCGCGTCACCTATGACGTGACCTCCAAGCCCCCGGGCACCATCGAGTGGGAATGACCCCCACGTCGCCCCCTTTGCCCGATGCCGTCCGTGCGGCGTTCTGGATGACGGGCGCCATCGCGTCCTTCACCTCGATGGCCGTGGCCGGGCGCGCGGTCAGCTTCGAGCTCGATACCTTCGAGATCATGCTCTACCGCTCGGTCGTGGGCATGGTGCTGGTGCTGCTGGTGGCCAGCGCGGCGGGCACGCGGGGGCAGATCAGCACCGAGCGGCTGGGCCTGCACGGGCTGCGCAACGTGGCGCATTTCGCGGGCCAGAACCTGTGGTTCTTCGCGATTTCTGCGCTCCCGCTGGCGCAGGTCTTCGCGCTGGAGTTCACCTCGCCCATCTGGGTGATCCTGCTGGCCCCGCTGGTGCTGGGCGAACGGATCACGCGCACCGGGGCGCTGGCCGCCGCCATCGGCTTTGCCGGGGTGCTGATCGTGACCCGGCCCGGGATCTCGGCGCTGGACCTGGGCCATCTGGCCGCCGCGGGGGCCGCCGTGGGCTTTGCCCTGTCGGCGCTGTTCACCCGGCGGCTGACGCGGGGGACGACGATCACCGGCATCCTGTTCTGGTTGACAGCGATGCAGCTGGTGCTGGGCCTGGTCTGTGCCGGGCTGGACGGTGACATCGCCCGGCCCTCGCCCGCCAGCCTGCCCTGGCTGGTGCTGATCGGCTGTGCGGGCCTGGTCGCGCATTTCTGCCTGACCACGGCACTGTCCATCGCGCCGGCGGCGGTGGTCATGCCCATCGACTTCGTCCGCCTGCCGGTGATCGCCCTGGTCGGCGCGCTGGTTTACGCCGAGGCGCTCGACCCCTTCGTGTTTCTTGGCGCGATCTTCATCTTTGCGGGCAATTACCTGAACATCACGCGCGGCCAGGCCCGGCCGGTCGTGCGCGGGGCAGCCGTGCCGAAGTGACGCTGCGACGGGCTCGCGACCTTACGTTGCGTCAAGAATTGACCCGGCGCCGCGGCCCTTTCTAGGGTTCACCTGAGGAGAGACACCACTTCAGGGATGAGGGACATGGAAAAGATACTCGGCGCGGGGGCCGCGCTACTGTTGACGACCGGACTTGCCAGTGCCGGCGGGCTCGATCGGTCGGGCCAGCCGGTCGGCGCGATTTTCGAGGACGGCAGTTATGCCGAGCTGAGCTTCGGGCGGGTCAACCCGTCGGTCAGCGGCAACATGAATGCCGCCCTCGGCGGGGCGCCCTCCGGCGACATGGCGCCCAGCTACGCGCAGTTCGGGGCGGCCTACAAGACCGACCTGTTCGAGGGCACCGCGCTCGCCATCATCCTGGATCAACCCTATGGCGCCGACGTGGACTACGACGACACGACCGCCTATGCCCTGGCCGGCGCGAATGCGGAGGTCGACACCACCGGCCTTTCGGTGCTGCTGCGGTTCCGGATCGACGAGAATTTCAGCCTGCACGGCGGGGTCCGGACGGTGACGGCGAGCGGTGTCTACGACGTGCCGGCGGTAGACCCGGATGGTCCGGGGGGCCCCGCGCCCGCATCGCCCGCCTACGCCTCGACCTACTCCAGCGACACCGGCATGGCTATGTCCTGGGCGGGTCCTACGAACGCCCTGAGATCGCCCTGCGCGTTGCGCTGACCTACAGCAGCCAGGTCGACCTGGCGCTTGATGGATCGGCGGGCGATCTGAGCACAACCATGCCCGAAAGCGTCAACCTCGACTTCCAGACCGGCATCGCCCAGGACACGCTTCTTTTTGGTTCGTTGCGCTATGTGGCCTGGGACGGTTTTGCCCTGACCGACAGCACGCCGGCTGTGGGTAATATCCTCGAATACGACGATGACGTCTATACGTTCAACATCGGGGTCGGTCGGCAGTTCACCGACAAGCTTTCCGCCTCTTTCGCGGTGGGCTATGAAGCGGCCACCGACGATCCGACCGGCAACCTCGGCCCGACCGATGGCTACGTCAGCTACCAACTGGGCGCGGCCTACATGATCGCCGACGGGGTCGAACTGTCGGGGGGTATCCGCTACATCGACATCGGCGATGCGACCACCAGCATCGGATCGGACTTCAGCGACAACTCGGCCGTGGGCCTCGGCGCGAAGATCGCCTACTCCTACTGAGCGGACCAAGACCACACCGAAAGCCCCGCCCCACCCGGCGGGGCTTTTTCGTGGCGCTGCAATTCGGGCTTGGACGCCGGGCGCGCCCGCGCTAGGCACGGGCCATGATTTACGAAAGCGCCGCCGACTGGACCCGAGCCGCCCACAAGCGCGTGGTCTTTTTCGCCATGTCCGGGCTGGGCAAGACGCATCTGTCCAAGATGCTGGCGGGCACGGGCGACTGGTTTCACTACAGCGTGGATTACCGCATCGGCACCCGCTACATGGCCGAACCCATCGCCGATAACCTCAAGAAACAGGCCATGCAGGTGCCCTTCCTGGCCGAAATGCTGCGCGCCGATGCCATCCATATCGCCGCCAACATCCACGACGATGATCTCACGGCCGTTTCGGCCTACCTGGGCAAGCCCGGCGACCCGGCCCGCGGCGGTCTGCCCATGGCCGAATACACCCGCCGCCAGGCCGAGTTCCGCGCCGCCGAGGAACGCACCCTGCTTGACACGGGCGCCTTCATCACCCGCGCGGAAGAGGTCTATGGCTATCCGCATTTCGTCTGCGACACCGGCGGGTCGATCTGCGAATGGGTCGATCCCGAAGACCCCGACGACCCGATCCTGCGCGCCCTGTCGGCGCAGTGCCTGATGGTCTGGATCAAGGGCAGTGACGCCCATACAGACGAACTGGTGCGCCGCTTCGACCGGGCGCCCAAGCCGATGTCCTATCAGCCTGAGTTCCTGGCCCGGGCCTGGGCCGAATACCTGCGTGAAAACACCCTGCAAGAGGGCGATGTCGACCCGGATGCCTTCATCCGCTGGGCCTATGCACGGGCCCTGGCCCATCGCCCGCCCCGCTATGCCGCCATGGCCCGCAATTGGGGCGTCACCGTCCAGGCCGAGGACATGGCCCACACCCGCGACGCCGCCGATATCGAAGCGGTGATCGCCGCCGCGCTCGACGCGCCCCGCTGAGCCCGCAATACCGCGAAAGAGACCGACATGCCCATCAAGCTGCCCCGCTCCCTGCCCGCCTATGACGTGCTCTCGACCGAGGGCGTCATGGTCATGGGCGAGAATGCGGCCAGCCAGCAGGATATCCGGCCCCTGCGCATCGCGCTCTTGAACCTCATGCCCCGCAAGATCCAGACCGAGATCCAGTTCTCGCGGCTGATCGGGGCGACACCGCTGCAGATCGAGTTCAGCCTGATCCGCATGACGGGCCACGAGGCGCGCAACACCTCGGCCGACCACATGGATGCCTTCTATCGCCCATTTGCGGAGGTCCGCGACGAGAAATTCGACGGGCTGATCATCACCGGCGCCCCGATCGAGCACCTGCCCTTCGAGGAGGTCACCTATTGGGACGAGCTTTGCGAGGTTTTCGAATGGACCCAGAGCCACGTGCATTCCACCTTCGGCGTCTGCTGGGGCGGCATGGCGATGATCCACTACTTCCACGGGGTGAAGAAACACCTTTTGGAGCAAAAGCTCTTCGGCTGCTACCGGCACATGAACTTTGCCCCGGAAAGCCCCTATCTGCGCGGATTTTCCGATGATTTCGTCATGCCTGTCAGCCGCTGGACCGAGATGCGCCGGCCCGAGATCGAGGCGGCGGGCCTGCCGATCCTGCTGCACTCGGACGAGGTCGGCCCGGCGCTGGTCGAGGACCCGGCACATCGGGCGCTCTATGTCTTCAACCACCTGGAATACGACAGCGGCACGCTGGACGAGGAATACCGCCGCGATCTGGCCGCCTCGCAGGTGGCGGGGGCCGATGTGCTGATGCCGGTGAACTATTTCCCCTTCGACGATCCCGCCCGCGCGCCGCAGAACCGCTGGCGCAGCCATGCGCATCTGCTCTATGGCAACTGGATTTCCGAAATATACCTGACCACGCCCTTCGACATGGGCCGCATCGGTCAGGAGGTCTCGGACCTGCGGCGCTGACGCCGCGGCGCTGCTGGACCCCGCACAGGCCGGGGCTACGTTCCATCCATTGTTGTTGCGCGGGGCGACTGTCATGAAATTTCTTGTGTTCCTTCTGGTTCTGCTGGTCCTGGCCGCGGCGGTCCACTTGCGCGCGGGCGCCCGCGAAAGCCGCTGGGAGGCGAGGTTCCCGCCGCTGGGCCAGGTCATCGAGGTCGAGGGCACCCGGGTTCACGCGCTGGTCAAGGGCGACGGCCCCGATCTGGTGCTGATCCATGGCTCTTCGGGGAACCTGCGGGATTTCAGCTTTGCCCTGGTGGACCGGCTAGCCGAGGATTACCGCGTGATCGCCTTCGACCGGCCGGGCCTGGGCTATACCGAGCGGCTGCACGCGCGGGGTGCGACAATCGCGGAACAGGCGGCGCTGCTGCAAAAGGCAGCGGCGCAGCTGGGCGCAGAGCGGCCGTTGGTGCTGGGCCAGAGCTATGGCGGCGCCGTCGCCCT
This sequence comes from Roseovarius halophilus (ex Wu et al. 2025), assembly GCF_047086965.1. Classification (NCBI taxonomy): domain Bacteria; kingdom Pseudomonadati; phylum Pseudomonadota; class Alphaproteobacteria; order Rhodobacterales; family Roseobacteraceae; genus Roseovarius; species Roseovarius halophilus (ex Wu et al. 2025). The sequence continues at coordinate 9,225 of NZ_JBKOTX010000164.1, forward strand.
GTCCTGGGCAGTGACGCAGCCGCAGGCCCTGGCGGCGCTGGCGCTCGTGTCCTCGCCCACGCACCCCTGGGACGGCCATGTGCCCGCGCTCTATCGCATCAACGGCTCGCGCCTGGGCGCGGCGCTGGCGGTCCCACCGATCACCGCGCTGGTGCCGCAGTCCTACATCCGCGACCAGGTGCGCGCGATCTTCGACCCCGAGCCGATGCCCGAGGGCTATGACAGCTATGTCGGCGCCGAACTGGCCGCGCGCCGCGTCAGCCTGCGCGCCAACGCCAGACAGCGGTTGGGGCTGCTTGACCAGATCACCCGGATGCAACCGCGCTATGACAGCCTCGACCTGCCGATCGAGCTGATCCACGGCACCGCCGACACCACGGTCGGCCTGTCCATCCATGCCGAGAAATTCATCCGCGAGGTGCCGCAGGCCAACCTGACCCGGCTGGAGGGGGTGGGCCACCTGCCCCATCACACCGCGCCCGAGGCCACCCGCGCGGCCATCGACCGCGCCGCCACGCGCGCCGGATTGCGCTGACCGCGCCCGACCCCCATAGTGGCACAAGCGAGGAGACCAAGATGCAGGACCTGCCCTTCGACGGGGCCATCCGCCGGGAGTTCGCAAAAAAGGCCCGTCATCGCGATGACCTCTCGCGGGTTGGGCCGGTGGAGCCCATGATCCATGCAGCGCCGGACCTCTGGCATGGCTAAGCGCGGCTATCATCACGGCGACCTCAAGCGGGCGCTGGTCGACGGGGCCCTGCGCCTGATCGAGGAGAAGGGCCCGACGGGCTTTACCCTGTCCGAGGCCGCGCGCGAGGCCGGCGTGACCCCGGCCGCCGTCTATCGCCATTTCGACGGGCGCGACGACCTGATCGCCGAGGCCGCCCGGCAGGGCTATGTCATCTTCGCCGACCTGATGGAACATGCCTATGACAAGGGCCAGCCCTCGGCGCTGGCCTCCTTCGAGGCCACGGGACGCGCCTACCTGGCCTTCGCGCGCCGGTTTCCGGGGCACTACGTGGCGATGTTCGAAAGCGGCATCTCGGTGCAGCGCACGCCCGAGCTGGCCGTGGCCGCCAGCCGGGCCATGGGGTTGCTGGAAAAGGCCGCCGCCGAGCTTTCGCAGCATATCCCCGAGGACAGGCGCCCGCCGCCGCAGATGTTCTCGGCCCATGTCTGGGCCATGTCCCATGGCGTGGTCGAGCTGTTCGCGCGCGGCAGTCCCGGCAGCCGCGCGCCCTTCCCGCCCGAAGACCTGCTGGAGACCGGAATCGGCATCTACCTGCGCGGGCTGGGGTTGATCCGGCCCGACACCGAGAGCGAACCGGGCAGCGGCGCGGGCTGAAAAATTGCTGGCCCGGCCCGCGCGGGACCGGTATCCAGCGAGGTGACAGACACCGGAGATGCACCGATGGACGGCACCCTTGCCGCGATCTACCTGATCGCAAGCCTGTTCGACATGAGCCTCAACCATTGCCCACAGGGATGCCTGGCCCGTGACGCCGCCCCCGCGCGGCTGTCGGTGCAGGCCGCCGATGTGATCTTTCAGGAGGACAGCATCGGCCAGGAGCTTTACCTGGGCTACGACCTGGACCACGCCTATGGCCCCTTCCAGTCCACGGTGGCGCTGTCGATGACCGACCAGGGCGCGGGCTGGGCCGGGCTTGGGGTGAAATCCCGCTTCGAGATCGGCCAGGCGGGGCTTTTCGCGGAGGGGTCCATCATGCCGGGCTATCACAGCGCGGGCGACGGGCCCGACCTGGGCGGCGCGCTGCAGATCCGCTCGGCCTTGGGGATGGGCTATGAGTTCGGCAACGGGGCCTCGCTAAGCGTGATCTACGACCACCGCTCGAACGCGGAGACGCAGGCGCTCAATCCCGGGCTGGAAACGCTCTCGATCCGCTACCAGGTTGCGCTCGACTGAGCCGTGCGGGAGGGGCGCTGCCCCTCTTGGCCTGCGGCCAATTCACCCCGGGATATTTCCGGCCAGAAGAAACGGCGCGCGGCTCTCACCGGCCCAGCAGAACCAGCGAGCGTTCATCCCAGGCCACGCGGGTGGGCATGCCGACATCCAGCACTGGGCGGCCGATCAGGTTCTTCATCGAAAGGGTCAGGGGTTTCTCGATCCCCTCCACGGCCACGTCGTAATAGGTCATGTCGCCGTAGTAGACGACCTCGTCGACGCGGCCCGCGACCTCCATCCGGTCGGTGCGCTCGCCCTCGAAGAGCAGCGACAGCGTCTCGGGGCGGATGCCGATGGTGACCGGCCCCGCCGCCACCCCGCCGGGGGCCTGTTCGGCGGGCACCCTGCAGCGACCCAGCCCCTCGACCGCGACATCGATCTCGGCGCCGGTGGCGCTGACCTGCCCGCGCAGGAAATTCATCATACCGATGAACCCGGCCACCCGTTTCGAGCGGGGCCGACGATAGAGTGTTTCGGGGTCGTCCAACTGGCCGATGCCGCCCTCGAACATCACGGCGATGCGGTCGGACATGACCAGCGCCTCTTCCTGGTCGTGGGTCACGAGGATGAAGGTGATCCCGACCTCGCGCTGAAGCTTCATCAGCTCGACCTGCATCTGTTCGCGGATCTTCTTGTCCAGCGCGGACAGGGGTTCGTCCAGCAGCAGCACCTTGGGTTTGAGGATCAGTGCGCGGGCCAGCGCCACGCGCTGGCGCTGCCCGCCCGAGAGCGCCGTCGCCGCCCG
>NZ_JBKOTX010000165.1:0-11874 GCF_047086965.1 Roseovarius halophilus (ex Wu et al. 2025)
CGGGCGACTCCCCCGGGGTATTTCGGCCGAGAAGAAACGCGGGGCGCGGATGTCACCGGAGGCGCAGGACCGGGGCGGCGGCGACGGGAACCGGGCCCAGCATCACGCGGCCGTTGCGAAAGCCCAGCGGGATGTCCAGCGTGCGCGGGTTGCCCGCCATGCGCGAGACCAGCGAGAGCCCGTCGCGCAGCGTGTCGGCCAGCCCCTGCGGCACGGCGCCGCTGGTCACCGCCATGTCGAGAATGTCGCGCCAGTTGCGCGCCTTGACCGTGACCTCTCCCACGGGGCGGCCATCGGCCCCGATGTCGACGGTGCCGGCGGCCTGCAATTCGAGCCGGCCCCACCGGGCCTCGGCCAGCCGGATCTTGATGCGGGTGGGCTGCGGCCGGGCGACCTCGATCGCCGTCCGGTCCCACGGCTTGTCGAAGGCCACCGTCATGTCGGCGGTGAACGCGTCGAAATCCTCGGGCAGTCGGCCCGCGGGATCGACGCGGGCCTTCCAGCGCGGCGCGGGGCCGAGCCCGTCGGCGCGCAGGCCCAACCGGTAGGTCGCGATGGTGCCGCGGTCGCGCTCGGCCGCGAGGGTGAGCGACTCGACCCGGCTTGTGCCGTTGGCCTGGCCGGGGCTGATCGTGATCATGTCCGCGGTCAGCGTGCTGCGTTCCAGCGCAAGGCGCGTGCCGCCGGTGACGACGAGGCTGGCGCGCATGTCGCGGCTGGCAAGATCGTAGCCGGCGCGCGGCGTGGCCACGCGCTGGGCGTCGGGCCAGACGGCGATGACGTGATCGGGCCGGTAGCTGAGCGTGTTGAACTGGAACCGCGGCGCGTTCCAGGCGAGCCCGGTTTCGGGGTCGGCAAGCGCGACGTCGGTGAAAACGGTGTCGAAGCGGTTCGGAAAGCCCTGCACCGTCATGGTGCCGTAATCGGCGGCCCAGCCCTCGGCGCGGCGGGCCTCGAACCAGCCGGCGGCGGCCGTTTTCGCCGCCTGTGCCCCGACGACCCAGTAGCCCGCCCATAGCGCCGCGGCCGTCACGATGATCCCGAGCAGCAACCGCATGCCGTCGCCCCCTTTCATGCCCTTTCCAGATGGTGTTTAAGGCGTTGAAAGCGCGAGGAACAGCAAAATGACGATGTGGGTTTTCGGGTACGGGTCACTGGTCTGGAATCCGGGCTTCGAGGCGGCGGAGCGGGTGCTGGCCACGTTGCCGGGGTATCACCGCAGTTTCTGCATGCGCAGCGTCCACCACCGGGGCACGGACGCCGACCCGGGGCTGGTGCTGGCGCTGGACGCCGCCGGCGGGGCGAAATGCCGCGGCGTGGGGTTCTCGGTGCCGCCGGAACGGACCGACGCCGTGCTGGGCTACTTGCGGGAGCGCGAGCTGATCTCGTCGGCCTACCTTGAGCAGGTGCTGGATATCGAGCTGGATGACGGCCGGCGCGTCGAGGCGGTGACCTACGTCGTGGACCCGGCGCATGTGCAGTATTGCGGTGGCATGCCGTTGGAGGAACAGGCGCGGATCATCGCGCGGGCGCATGGCGGACGCGGGCCGAACACCGAGTATCTTTTCAACACCGCCGCGCATCTGGGCGATCTGGGCATATCCGATGACGAGCTGGACTGGCTGGTGCGGCGGGTCGGGGAACTGACGGTTTAATGCCTTGGCTTGCTTGCCGTGAAAGCGTAGGGTCGGCGCCGAAATGACAGAGCCGGGAGCCGTCCACATGGACCAGCCGGACCGCGAGGTCGAGCCGCAGTTTTCCCACCCCGTCCGGCAGATCACGCTGATGCTGGTCGTGCTCGGGCTGACCGGGGCCGGGGCCTTCCTCGCGCTGCCGCGTGTGCTGCCGGTTTTCGAGGCCAATCCCTACCTGAACGGCTTCATCCTGTTCGTGTTCGGGATCGGGGTCGTCGCCTGTTTCTGGCAGGTGCTGCAGCTCATCGGGTCGGTGCGCTGGATCGAGGATTTCGCCGCCGACCGGCCGGGCCACCGGATGAGCAAGGCGCCGCGCCTGCTGGCGCCGCTTGCCACGCTTTTGCGGCAGCGCGGCAAGCGGATGCAGATCGCGTCGTCCTCGGCGCGCTCGATCCTCGATTCGGTCGCACAGCGCATCGACGAGGCCCGGGAGATCACGCGGTATATCGTCAACATGCTGATCTTCCTCGGGTTGCTGGGCACGTTCTACGGCCTCGCGACGACCGTGCCGGCGGTGGTGGACACCATCCGCAGCCTGGCCCCGCAGGAGGGCGAGGCCGGTATCGCCGTTTTCAACCGCCTGATGACCGGGCTGGAGGAACAGCTGGGCGGCATGGGCGTGGCCTTTGCCTCGTCCTTGCTGGGGCTGGCCGGATCGCTCGTGGTGGGGCTGCTGGAGCTTTTCGCCGGGCACGGGCAGAACCGGTTCTACCGGGAACTGGAAGAATGGATGTCCACGATCACCCGCGTCGGCTTCGCCTCGGGCGATGGCGAGGGCGGCGAGGACCAGAACATGATGGCCGCGATGGTCGATCACATGGCCGAGCAGATCGAGAACCTGCAGGTGACGCTGACGCAATCGGATGTCAATCGCGCCCGGGTGGACGAGAAGCTGGGCGTGCTGGCGGATTCGATGGAGCGCCTGACCCATCGCCTGACCGACGCCAACCCGATGAACGCTGCGCTGAACCGCGTGGCCGAGGGGCAGGAAAGATTGCTGGCGGAGCTGGAAAAGCAGGCCGAGCGGCAGTCGGGCGAGGGGCTGGACGCCGAAAGCCGGATGCGGCTGCGCTCGATCGATGTGCAGATGCTGCGCCTTCTGGAGGAGGTCAGCGCCGGCCGGCAGGAGATGATGGCCGAGATCCGCACCGACCTCGCAGCCCTGTCAAAGGTGTTCGGGCAGGCGCGTGGCGGCGTGGCCGCGGCCGAGCGCCACGCGCAGGCGCGTCCCGCCAGCCGGGAGGAGGAGGGCTAGACCATGGCCCTTTCGCGCCGCACCGGCAGCCGTTTCCAGGCGTCGATCTGGCCCGGTTTCGTCGACGCGATGACGGGCCTGCTGCTGGTGCTGATGTTCGTGCTGACCATCTTCATGGTGGTCCAGTTCGTGCTGCAGGAAACCATCAGCGGGCAGGCGAGCGAACTTGACGAACTGTCGGGCGAGGTCGCGGAACTGTCCCGCGCGTTGGGGCTGGCCGAGCAGCGCAACGCCGACCTGACCGATCGCGTGGGGGAGTTGCGGAGCACGTTGGGCGATGCGCGGGAGCGACAGCAGGAGCAGGCGGCGCTGATCGCGACCCTGCGCAGCGAACGGGACGCGCAGGATGCCGCGCTGGACGCGGCGCGCGGACGTATCGCCTCTTTCGAGGAACGGGTGGCCGGGCTGTTGGCCGACCGCGAGGCGAACCTCGGCCGCATTTCCGACCTGGAAGGCGAACGCGAAACGCTGCTGAGCGAACAGGAACAGTTGCAGCTTGCCCTCGCGGATCTGCGGGACGAGGTGGACGCGCAGACCGAGGCAGCGCGGCTGGCCGCCGCGCGGCGCGAGGCGCTGCAGGCGCTGGTGGCCGACCTGCGCCGCCGCAACACCGAGGGCAAGCAGGCACAGGCCGCGCTTGGCACGCGGGTCGAGACGCTTGAATCCGAATTGAGCGCGGAGGAGGAGGCGCGGCTGGCCGAGGCGGCCGCCGCCGAGGCGCTGCGCGAAAAGCTGGAGGAGTCGCAGGCCGAGTTGACGGCGATGACGCTGGCGCTGGAAGAGGAACGGCGCCGCGCCGAGGAGACTTTGACCATGCTGGCGGCCGCCGAGGAAGCGCGGGACGATCTGGATGTGCAGCTGGCGCAGGCGCTGATGTCGCTTGAGCAGACCGAGGCGGAGCTGGCGACGGTAAGCGACAGGGCCGACGCGCGCGCCGACGAGGCCGAGGCGCTGAGTTCCCGCGTTGCCGCGCTGGAGGGCGATCTGGCCCGCGCGCAGGCCGAGCTCGACGAGGCCCGCGGCGACTACGAAACCACCGTGACCCAGTTGAACGAGGTGCAGCGCGCGCTGGCGCAGGCGCTGGCCGAGGCCGAAACCCGCGCGGATGAGCTGGTGCGCAGCCGTGCGGCGCTTGATGCGGCACGGGAGGAGTTCGCGACGCGCGAAGCGACGCTGGAAGAGCGGATCGCGGCCGCCGAGGCGGCGCTTGCGCAGGCCCGCGAGCAAACCGAGACCGTCCGCGCCGAACGCGCGACGGAGCGCGAGGCGCTGGAAGCGCGGATCGCGGCGGCCGAGGCCGCGCTTGAACGGGCGCGCGACGAGACGGCCGCGGCACAAGCCGCCCGCGAGGAGACGCGCGAGAGCCTCGAAAGCCGGGTGGCGGAACTGGAGGCCCGGTTGGCTGAGACGCGGCAATCGGAGAGCGATCTGAGCGCCGAGAAGCGCACGCTGGAAGACCGCGTGGCGACGCTGGAGGCCAGCCTTGCCGCGCTGCGGGGCGAGCGTGATGACCTCGGCGACGAGAAATCCGCCTTGCAGGACCGCCTCGCCCGGCTTGAGGCCGATCTTGCGGCGATGCGCGCGGCGCGTGACGAGCTCGGGGCCGAAAAGACGGCGGTGGAGGACCGGCTGGCGACGCTTGAAGCGGAATTGGCCACCCTGCGGACCCGGCGCGACAGGCTCGGCGCCGAGAACGAGAGCCTTGAGAAACGCCTTGCCGAGGCGCTGGCGGCCAAGGTCGCCGCCGAGAGCGAGGCGGTCGAGAATGCCGATGTCATCGCCGATCTGCGCCTGAAGCTGGACGAGGCCGAGGCGGCGCTACGCAGCACGAAGGCCCGGCTGGCCCGGCAGATCGCCGCCGCGCGGGAGGCCGCGGAGACCGAGGAGATGGCGGCCGACGAAGTGCGCAAGCGGCTGGCGGCCGCGTTGGCCGCGCGGCTGGAGGCGCGCGAGGCCCGAGACTCGGCGCTGAACCAAGCCGAGGAACGTGCCGCCCTGCTGGCGCAGGCCCGCGAGAAACTGGCCGAGCAGGAGGCGCGGACCGACGCCGCCCGGCGCGAGCAGGCCCTGCTCAACCGACAGGTGGCGGCGCTTCGCGAGCAGCTTTCCGAGCTTCAGGCGCTGCTGGACGAGGCCAAGACGCGCGAGGCGGCCGCCGACGTGCAGTTGCAGACCCTCGGGCGCGACCTGAACACCGCGCTGGCCCGGGTCGCGGCCGAGGAGAAACGCCGCCGCGAACTGGAGGAGGAAAAGCGCCGGCTGCTGGAACGCGAGAAGGAGGAACTCGAGAAATACCGCTCGGACTTCTTCGGGCGGTTGCGCGACGTGCTGGGCAGTCAGGAGGGTGTGCGGATCGAGGGCGACAGGTTCGTCTTTTCCTCGGAAGTGCTTTTCGCGCCGGGGGAGGCGCGGCTGTCCGACGACGGGCGCGCGGAAATCGCCAAGGTCGCGCGCATCCTGCGCAACGTGGCCGACGACATCCCCGAGGGCATCGACTGGGTGATCCGGGTGGACGGTCACACCGACGACGTGCCGCTGATCGAAAGTGCGCGGTTCGAGGACAACTGGGAACTGAGCCAGGCGCGGGCGCTGTCGGTGGTGCGCTACATGATCGACGAACTGGGCATCCCGCCGGACCGGTTGTCGGCCAACGGGTTCGGCCAGTACCAGCCGGTGAACCCCGCCGACACGTCCGCGGCGCGGGCGCAGAACCGGCGGATCGAATTGAAGCTGACCGAGCAATAGCCGGCCGGCCGGGCCGGCCGGATCAACGCCGCACGGTGATGTCGGCGTGGCGCACCGCGACGACCGTGCCGTCGCGCTCCAGCCGGACATAGCCGCGGTAGTCGCCTTCGGGCCAGCCGCCATCGGGGCTGCGGCTGCCGAAAGCGCGCATGATCTGCGCCTTGGGATCCTCGAGTGTCAGGTCGTGACGGAAAATTTCGCCACCCGGTCCCGACGCCGTGAAGCGCAGCCTGTCGCCCGGTTCCGGGTAAAAGGCATGACCGTAAAGAACGAGCGGCTGATCCGGCCGGGAGGCCCGGACGCGCGCGGCGCCGGATTTCACGGCGTCGAAATCCGGTATGCCGGTGGCGAAGCCGGCGGTGAACAGCCCCGTGGGCGTGTAGGGCAGCGCGGCCTGCCACAGCCCATTGCCGTCACCCGCGCCGCAAGTGGTGCTGTCACCAGGATTGAACGGATCTACCACCGCGCCATTACGGAGCACGCCAAGATGCACGTGCGGCGCGTTCGTCAGGCCGCTCAACCCGATTTGGCCCAGAACGGCGCCGCGTTCGACGATGTCGCCGTCGCGTACCGCGACGCTGCCGCGCGCCATGTGGCAATACAGGGTCTGCCAGCCGTCGCCGTGGTCGATCCGCACGGCGTTGCCGCATTCCCGGCCGCGGATGCTGTCGCGGGTTTCATCTGTCACGGGGCGGTCTTTCATCCCGTCGCGGGTGGCGGCAACCCGGCCCGGCGCGGCGGCGAGTACGGCAACCCCGTTTTCCATCGCCTCGAAGGAGAGCAGCGAGAAATCCGTTCCGCGATGGCCGTCGCGCGATTTCAGGCCGCAGGTGTAATCCGCCATCCCCTGTCCGGGGCGCGCATCGACGTAATCCTCGATGAAACAGGTCTGCCCCGGGTCGCAGTCGACGGGCAGTGACAGTTCGGGGGCCGCCACCGCCGCGCCACCCCCCGCAACGAGGGTGGCGGCGGCAATCGCGGCCCGGCGCAACACCTCAATCGGCGGTGAGCAGCGGCGGTTTCTTCTTGCCCGACAGGCGCGGGCTTTGCGGGCCTTCGAGCTTGAGGTCGATCTTGCCATCCTTGACACCCACCTTGACCAGCCCGCCCTTGGCGAGCTTGCCGAAGAGCAGTTCCTCGGCCAGCGGTTTCTTGATGTGTTCCTGGATCACGCGGCCCAGCGGGCGTGCCCCCATCTTGTCGTCGTAGCCTTTTTCGGCCAGCCACTCGGCCGCCGGTTTCGTCAGTTCGATGGTCACGTCGCGATCCATGAGCTGCGCTTCGAGTTGCAGGACGAACTTCTCGACCACCCGCAGGATGACGCTCTTCGGCAGCGGGCCGAAGGAGATGACGGCATCCAGACGGTTGCGGAACTCGGGCGTGAAGGTGCGTTCGATCGCGGCGGTATCCTCGCCCTCGCGCCGGTCGCGGCCGAAGCCGACGGCCGATTTCGCCTGTTCCGTCGCGCCCGCGTTCGACGTCATGATGAGCACCACGTTGCGGAAATCGATGGTGCGGCCGTTATGATCGGTCAAGCTGCCGTGGTCCATGACCTGCAACAGGATGTTGAAAACGTCCGGGTGCGCCTTTTCGATCTCGTCCAGAAGCAGCACGCAGTGCGGATGCTGATCGACCCCGTCCGTCAGCAGGCCGCCCTGATCGAAGCCGACATAACCCGGCGGTGCGCCGATCAGGCGGCTGACGGCGTGCTTCTCCATGTATTCGGACATGTCGAACCGCAGCAGTTCCACCCCGAGCGTATCGGCCAACTGGCGCGCGACCTCGGTCTTGCCGACGCCGGTCGGCCCGGCGAACAGGTAGTTGCCGATGGGCTTCTCGGGCTCGCGCAGGCCGGCCCGCGCCAGCTTGATCGAGCTGGACAGCGCCTCGATCGCCGTGTCCTGCCCGAAGACGACGCGCTTGAGCGTGCCTTCGAGATCCTTGAGCACCTCGGCATCGTCCTTGGAGACGTTCTTGGGCGGGATGCGCGCTATCTTGGCGACAACGGCCTCGATATCCTTCGGGCCGATGGACTTGCGCCGTTTCGACGCCGCCACGAGATGCTGCGCCGCGCCGGCCTCGTCGATCACGTCGATGGCCTTGTCCGGCAGCTTGCGATCGTTGATGTAGCGCGCGGAGAGTTCGACGGCCGTCTTGATCGCCTCGTTGGTGTACTTGACGCTGTGATGTTCCTCGAAATAGGGCTTGAGCCCCTTGAGGATCTTGACCGCGTCCTCGGTCGTGGGTTCGACCACGTCGATTTTCTGGAACCGGCGGGACAGCGCGCGATCCTTCTCGAAATGCTGGCGGAATTCCTTGAACGTGGTGGAGCCCATGCAGCGCAGCTTGCCGCCCTGCAGCGCGGGCTTGAGCAGGTTCGAGGCGTCCATCGCCCCGCCCGAGGTGGCGCCGGCGCCGATCACGGTGTGGATCTCGTCGATGAAGAGGATGGCGTCGGGATGCTCCTCCAGTTCGCTGACAACCGCCTTGAGCCGCTCCTCGAAATCGCCGCGGTAGCGCGTGCCGGCCAGCAGCGCGCCCATGTCGAGGGAATATATCGTCGTCTTCGACAACACTTTGGGCGTCTGGCCCTTGACGATCTTGTAGGCGAGGCCCTCGGCAATGGCGGTCTTGCCGACGCCCGGGTCGCCCACCAGCAGCGGGTTGTTCTTGCGGCGGCGGCAGAGCACCTGGATGCAGCGCTCAACCTCGGTGTCGCGCCCGATCAGCGGGTCGACATCGCCGCTGCGTGCCTTGGTGTTGAGGTCGACGCAGTATTTCGCCAGCGCGGATTCACCGGCTTCGACGGCGTCGGACTCGGTGTCGGGCTTGGCGCTCTCGCCGTCGGAGTCGGAAGAACCGGTCACCGGGCGCGACTCGCCATAGGCCGGATCCTTGGCGACGCCGTGAGCGATGAAGTTGACGGCGTCGTAGCGCGTCATGTCCTGTTCCTGCAGGAAGTAGGCCGCGTTCGACTCGCGCTCGGCAAAGATGGCCACCAGCACGTTGGCGCCGGTCACTTCGGTCCGGCCCGAGGACTGGACGTGGATCGCGGCGCGCTGGATCACGCGCTGGAAAGCCGCTGTCGGTACGGCTTCGGACCCTTCGATGTCGGTCACGAGGTTCGACAGGTCCTCGTCGATGAATTCCACGAGGGTGGTGCGCAGCTCTTCGGTATCGACGCTGCAGGCTTTCATGACGCGCGAGGCGTCGGGTTCGTCCACCAGGGCGAGCAGCAGGTGCTCCAGCGTCGCGAATTCGTGCTGCCGCGCATTCGCCAGGGCCAGCGCGGCATGGATCGCCTGTTCCAGCGTGTTCGAGAATGACGGCACGGTAGTGCTCCTTCTGATCTGGGCCGGCGGCTTGCGCTCCGACCGTGGCCTCATATCGTTAAAGTGTGGTCGATATGGTCCGGCCTTCAAGTTTTTTTTGGTCAACCGCGCTCAATTTTCCTGACAGTTCGACGCATCAAGGCCGGTTTGTTGCTCAGAGACGGTCCTTTCGCGCACGCAGCTCGGCGAACACCTTGCCCGGATCGGCGCCAGCCATTCCGAGCGCGTCCTGCAGCTCCGCATCGGTCGCGCGGAGGAAGGGGTTGGTGGCCAGTTCCTCGGCCATGGTCGATGGGACGGTGGGCTCCCCGCGGGCGCGGGCGGCCTGTATCGTCTCGGAACGCGATATAAGCGCCGGATTTTCCGGATCAACCGACAGCGCGAAACGCGCGTTCGTTTCCGTGTATTCGTGGCCCGAACATATCACGGTGTCTGGGGGCAGCGCGGCGAGCTTGCGCAGGCTTTCCCACATCTGGGGCATGGTGCCCTCGAACACCCGGCCGCAGCCGAGCGCCATCAGGCTGTCACCGGTGAAGGCCACCCGGCTTTGCGGGAAGTGGAAGGCGATGTGGCCCACCGTGTGGCCCGACACGTCGATGACGGTGCCGGTCTCGCCGCCGATGGTCACGCTGTCGCCCTCTGCCACCTGACGGTCCAGCGGGGGCAGGCGGTGCGCGTCGGCCGCGGCCCCGGTGACGCGGGCGGGATGGGCCGACAGGAGCTCGGCAAGGCCCTGAACGTGGTCGGCGTGGTGGTGGGTCAGCAAGACATCGGTCGCGCGCCAGCCCCGGGCGTCGAGCGCGCGCAGGACAGGCCCGGCCTCGGGGACGTCGACAACGGCGGTGTCCCCGGTTTCGGGGTCATGGGCCAGAAAGGCGTAATTGTCCGACAGGCAAGGAACGGTTTCGATCTGCAAGGTCATGGTATTTCCCCATTTGCCGGTTATTGCTAGGCTCAGACTGACCGATCAGGGACGGCGCCGCAATGCATCTCGACGTGCAGGATCTGAGGAATTTCTACTACCGCAGCGCCCTCGGGCGCGCGGCGCAGAAGACGGTGCGCGCGGACCTCGCGGCATTCTGGCCCGAGGCCAAGGGGCAGACGGTGGTCGGTTTCGGGTTCGCCGTGCCCTTCCTGCGGCCCTACCTGGCGCAATCCAGGCGCGTGATCGCGCTGATGCCCGCGCCGCAGGGCGTGATCGGCTGGCCGTCCGGGATGCCCAACATCTCGGTCCTGTGCGAAGAGACATCGTGGCCGCTGGAAACGGGACACGTGGACAAGCTGCTCGTGATGCACGGGCTCGAGACGTCCGAGCAGCCGACGGCGGTGCTGGAAGAATGCTGGCGCGTTCTGGGGCCCGGCGGCTCGGCACTGTTCGTGGTCCCCAACCGCGCCGGGCTGTGGTCGCGCAGCGACCGCACGCCCTTCGGCTACGGGCGGCCGTATTCGCAGTCGCAGCTGGAAAACCAGCTTAAGGCACACAATTTCCTGCCCGAACAGCACGCGACCACGCTGTTCCAGCCGCCCTCGTCCCGGCGGTTCTGGCGGCGGACCGCGGGCATGTGGGAAACGCTGGGCGGGCGGCTGTCCTTCGTCGCGGCGGGCGGTGTTCTGATCGTGCAGGCCAGCAAGCGGGTCCAGGCGCCGTCGGGGCCCGGTCTGCGCGAAAGGGTGCGCCGCCCGCTGGACGTGCTCAAGCCCAAGCCCGAGGCAAAGCCGGTCTAGCGCGGCGCTAAGGGGTGTCCCGCGTGGCCGCGGACATCCGGTTGCGTCGCTGCAGAAGGCGGCCGGGCAGCAGGCCGACGGCTATCCCGGCGGTATCGGCCAGCAGGTCGCCCCATTCGGCGCTGCGGCCGACGGCGGGCTGGACAATTTCGATCACCGTGCCGTAAAGGACCGCCGCCGCCGCCAGCCAGACCGCCTGTCGCGGCCAGCCAAGCCCGGCGGGCAGCACGAGCAGGGCGAAGGCAAGGAAATGCGCCGTCTTGTCGCCGACCGGCAGCGCCCCGGCGCCGTCGCCGGGCGGGCCGAGCGTGCCCACCGCGATGCCGAGGGCTGTCAGGACGGTGAGCAAGAGCGCGGCAGGTTTCATCGGGGCTCCGGTGGCGGGTCCGGTCGACGGGCCGGTATCGGCATTGCCTAGCCGCCGGGCGGCGGCGTTGGCAATGGTCTTTGTCGGCGGCGGGCCGGGATATGCCGCCGGTGGAACAGGTGTTTCGCCTCCGCGAGGTCAGCCTCGGGTCGGGAGGACTGCATCATGGCACCTGCGACGCCCGAGGCGGGCATGTTCCGCGGCCTCCTGCCTTGCCACCGCCGTCGTCTGGCGGGCGCGCAAAAGGAGCAAGAAACATGCACGCGAATCCCTTCAGCGATGCCGAGCTGGCCCGCCGCGTGGACGCGACGCGCGCCGCGATGGCCCGGCACGGGGTCGATGTGGCGCTGTTGAGCGCGCCGGAGAACATCTTCTACCTGTGCGGGCTGGATCACTGGGGGTATTTCGCGCCCCATGTCCTGATCGTGCCGGCCGAGGGCGACATGGTGCTGGTGACGCGGCAGATGGAACAGGTGGCGATCCGCAACATGGTGCGCAACGCGCTGTTCCTGGGTCATGACGAGTCCGAGACGGCGGCGGATGTCGTGACGCGCCACCTGAACGGGCGCTGCGCCGGCAGGGTGCTGGGGATCGAGGCATGGTCGGCGGGGCTGTCGCTCGGGCTGGGCGAACGCCTCCGCGACGGGATCGGTGCCGGCTGCTGGCAGGACATCACCGGCATGGTGGACGACCTGCGGCTGGTCAAGTCGGTCGAGGAGCAGGGTTTCGTCCGGCGGGCGGCACGTGCCGCCGACG